>NZ_JBHYRR010000051.1:0-7078 GCF_047974155.1 Megasphaera jansseni
TTTGTAGGGGCCGATCTTTAACCTCTCAGACCGCCTTTGGCGGTCAGCTCCCCTATAAAGGGAGCCTTGGGCGGCCCGCTTGAACTGGTGATGTACACACCATACATGACATGTGATGCATGAAAACACGCACATATATCAGCATACGTTATGCTCACATCGTCATAGCGGGCTTGCCACGTGCAAGCCCCTACGGAGCAGTCCGCTGGACTGCGGTGGCTAACTGCTAACCGCTGACGGCTGACAGCGAACTGCGACCGGCGGCCTGCGAATAGCATTTTCTCCAACAGCATTTCGCGGGATTCCCACAACGGGACGCCAGCCACCGCTGTCCGTTTTTGCAGCCACCCTGCACTTCCCGTTGGTCAGTGCCTGGTGGGCCAAAAAGGCTTTCAGGACGTCCCCTACGATATCGCATACAGGCGATGAATATGCCACTGATTCCCCTGGTCTTTCTCTGGCAGAACGGCTATAATAGAATCAGCAAAACGACAAAGGTGGTAATATTATGACTGAATCTGAAATCCGTGATGCTGTCCGGGAAGCCGCGAAACTGGCTAAGGCTTCGAATCCGTTGACACCGTCTATTACCAATACGGTGACCATTAATTTCGTCGCCAATGCCCAGCTGGCTGTCGGCGGTTCAGCGGCAATGGTCTATTTGCCTGATGAAGGCGTCAGTATGGCCAAGGCCGGTGCCTCTATGTATATCAACGTAGGGACGTTGTTCCCGATTTATGCGGAAACCCTGCCGAAGACGGCATCCGTACTCCACGAAGAAGGCAAACCCTGGGTCCTGGATCCTGTGGCTATTGGCATGGGGCAAATGCGGACCGACCTTTTGACGACCTTTAAGGCTTATAAAACGTCCATCATCCGGGGCAACGCGTCTGAAATCATAGCCCTGGCCGGGTTATGGGGCTTAGAAGGTGGTTCTGATACGTCGGACGTTCGCGGCGTCGATTCTACCGATTCCGTCCGTTCAGCCGCTCCGGCTGCCGTCGCTGTGGCCCGTTGGACCGGTGGGGCTGTAGCCATTTCAGGCGAAGAAGATCTGATTACCGATGGCCGGCAGCTTGTCTTTTCCCAGGGCGGTTCAGAAATGATGCCTTGCATTACCGGGACTGGCTGTTCCCTCGGCGGCGTCATGGCCGTCTATGCAGCCGTGGCGGATCCCTTTATCGCCGCTATTACCGGGTCGGCCGTCTATAACCTGGCCGGGACGCGGGCTGCCGCTCATGCTAAAGGGACGGGTTCCTTCCAGACGGCTTTCATCGACGAACTCTATGTGGCAACGCCCGATGCGATTGCTCAGAATCCATTGCTTGTAGAGGAGGCATGATCTCATGAATACCTTAATTGCCGTAGCCATCGCCCCTTGTGGGACTGGTGATGAATTTGCACCCTATGTTGCTGAAATCGTGCGCATCATCCGGGAATCGGGCCTGCCGAACCGGACTAATTCCATGTTCACCGAAATCGAAGGTGAATGGGATGATGTCATGGCTGTCGTCAAAAAAGCGACGCAATACCTGACCGACCAGGGCCTGCGGGCCGAAGTCGTCTTGAAAGCTGATATCCGGCCGGGCTACACGAATATGATGAACAACAAGACCAAGGCCGTAGAAGAGATATTGAAAAAATAACTTGACAATATCGCTCCATCGTAGTATACTGACATAGTCAGTTAACGCATGGAGTGATACTCAAGAGGCTGAAGAGGACGGTTTGCTAAATCGTTAGAGGTCGTAAGGCCTGCGAGAGTTCGAATCTCTCTCACTCCGCCAGATTACTGGACAGAGGGACTGTTACATGAAGGTTTCGACCATCATGTAACAGTCTCTTTTTTTTATAGTTTATAGCACAGAGTTTGTTGTTTACAGAGAAAACCTTTAAATTTAAAGCCATCCGCTAATCACTAACTGCTAGCTATTGACCACTTAAGAGGAACTGTCGCGATGCGACAGCTCCTTTTTTTATCCCTTGACATATACCCTATTGGGGTATATAATCTATATCGTTGATACGGTATGGGGGTATATAACACGATAAAATATACCCCATACAGGTATTTTGAAAGGTGGTTTTTTCATGAATAACAATAATATCTTAGAAGTTCGAGATTTGCGGAAAACATTTCATACAAAAAGCGGCCATACCGTCAAAGCAGTGCAGGGCATTTCTTTTTCGGTCGCCCGTGGAGAGATTTTTGGCTTCTTGGGGCCTAATGGCGCCGGCAAGAGTACGTCTATTGCCATGCTGACGACGCAGCTTCCGGCCGATGGCGGGACGATCCTTCTCGATGGGACGTCGGTCCTGGATGACCCGGTGACGGCGCGGGGGAAAATCGGTGTCGTCGCGCAGCATAATAACCTGGACCGTTCGTTGACGGCGCGGGAAAATCTCTTATACCATGCCCGGTATTTTGGCATGGATAAAAAGGAAGCGAACCGCAAGGCCGATGAGTATTTGGAAAAATTCGGCCTGGCTGACCGACAGGACGACTATGTCAAGACCTTTTCCGGCGGCATGGCCCAGCGCCTGAAGATTGCCCGTGCCATGATGCATACGCCGGATATTTTATTCCTTGATGAACCGACGACGGGGCTGGACCCAAATTATCGGGAAATTTTATGGGAAAATATGCTGGAGTTGAATAAGCAGGGGACGACGATTTTCCTGACGACGCATTACATGGAAGAACCAGAACGGTTCTGTCAGCATATTGCCATCGTCGACCATGGGACCATCCAGGCCCAGGGCACGGCAGCGGAACTGGAAGCCTTAGTGCCTGCTGATGCTGTCCACGGGCGCAAGGCGACGCTGGATGATGTATTTGTCTATTTGACAGGCCGCAATATGAACGAACGGCAGTAAGTGAGGGGGATTATATGAAACAGAGAAAAGTATCTTTATCCCAGGCTTTCTGGGCTATGGTCCAGCGGGATTTGCTGGCACAATGGCGCGATAAGAATGAATTCATTTTCCGGGTAGCTATGCTGCCCCTGGTCCTGATCATCGTTTATGGCTATGTCATGCCGCATATCGGCTTTGTTCCGGAATCCTTCCCGTCGCAGATGTTTGCCGGCATGATCGGCATGAGTATCCTCATTACGGGGATTCATGGGACGGCGATCCCCTTTACCATGGATTTCAATAATATGCATGAAATCGAAGACCGTCTGCAGGCTCCGGTACCACGCAATATCGTGGCCTATGCCAAGATGTTCGTCGGTATCGTCGAAGCCTTTATCGGTGGCATCATCGTCCTTCCCATTTCCCTTATTTTTATGGGCAGCCAGATTGAAATCCACTTGACGGCAGAAATGATTCCTTTGCTGGTCCTGGTATTAATCCTCATCGCCCTGGCTTCGGCCTCGCTGGGCCTGCTCGTCGGGACCATCGTCAAGCCACCGCAGATTGCCGCTATGTTTCCGGGATTCCTCATGCCCGTCGTCTTTACCGGTGCGATTTTCTTTTCCTGGTACAGCTTGGCGCCGACTCCGATTTTCCAAAAGCTGGTTCTCCTCAATCCGTTAGTCTATGCCAATGAAGCCCTTCGTTATACCCTGACGCCACAGATACCCAGTATGCCGCTGATTTTTTCACTCCTCGGCCTGGCTGTCAGCATCGTCATCATGGGGAGCATCGGCTTCCGGCGTTTCCATAAAATGACCAATCGTGCCTGATGGTGTAAAATAATTATGGGGAAACTTTAATGCGTTAAAGAGAACATAAAAAGATAAATTTTTTTAATGAATCGTTTCAAAATATCTTATCCCAAGACGTTTCCCTGGTTCAGTTGAGCCAGAAGCTGGCTGTAATATGTGGATTGTACAAAAAATCAAAATTTGGTACAATGAGGCAAAACGGGTATCGTCAAAGAACGCCAGCGAAAAGATTACGACCCTGCATAATGATTTTGGAATTGATTTGACACAAGAAGGAGAGAGGGATTTAGCAGTCATGTGCAACTTAGGAGAAGGAATATATGAAGATGGCCTGATGAAAGGCAGCAAGAAGGATGGGAAAAAGGCAGAAAAGAAGGTAGAGCAGAAGGTAAAGAGGAAGGCCGAACCGAAGGGAATTTGGAATTCGCTCTCGAACTGTTAAAGGATGGGATGGCCCTGGATAAAGTGGCGAAGTATAGCAAACTATCGTTGTCCATGATTGAAAAACTGGCCCAACAAAATAAATTGATTTAGTATAAAAAGATGACTTTTACTGGATAGAGAGCACCTAGGAAAATTTCCTGGGTGCTCTTTTTTGGCATGGGGGCCATTGAATATTTTGATAATAGAATTTAAGCACTATTGAACAGCGTTTCTGATGTTTTTTAAGAGTCCAGTGTAATAAAAAAAGTACTCTATAAATAATCCGCATACTAACGCATCAGTATGGAGAAGTTGACAAATTTATTATGAAATTGTACTATAATTGTTAGAAAAAAGAGCTATTTGGCATTTGATGCGTACATTATTATGGTAGGTGCAATGGCTTGCGTTAATTTATAACATCAGGAGGTTACGAATATGAAAAGATGGAAAAAAGTGATATTGACTTGTATGTTAGGAATGGGAATTTCTTTTGGAATTGGTGGAATTGCACCACAAAATATGCTTTTTATTTCTCCGGCCTATGCAGCTGAAGCTATTCCTATGGAAGATACTTGGCTTTTATCGTATGGGGACAATCAGTATTATTTAAAGGGGGGGACTTTACAATTCAGGCAGCCAACAAGGGAAGTTCGCGCATCAGGAGCATACAGCTTTCAGGCAAAAATAATCTGCGTGTATCCGGACGGAAGTTATGAAACGCATCAATATCGCATGGCATCCAAGGGAGCGCTTGGCGTCTCTATTGATGGTGGCCCGACAACGGTTGTAGATTCTGATTCATTGTATGCGCAGCTGTATAATGCAATTGGCAATAAGTACGTCTGGTAATATATCCATACATATCGTCTTTGTGCTGCCAGTGATGGCAGCGGAAGGAAGTTTATTATGAAAACACTTAAACGGATTGGTGTTTGCACTATGTTAATGGGAGCGTGCACGTTTGCCATGACAGCTTTGCCCTCGATTCTACCGGACAGTCAAATCGGGAGTGTAAATGTGGTTCATGCCCAGAATGATATATGGGTAGGAAATGGACTCTATGTAGATATTGATAGTATTCATGTGACAGGCGGACGTTCCAATTATGATGTATACCTCGATACATCAGATGTCTATCATGCATATCATGCTTATTTTTGGAAAGATGGCAATACGATGTATTCATCTTGTAGTGGATTGTATGACACAACCAGTGTTAGTTATTTACATATACAGACGTTAGCAGATGAGATTAATTTGATGTGTAGTCGTGCAATGTCGGCTTGGGATGGTGATTAAGTTTCAATCTGATAAAAGATGATCTTTACTGGACAGAGAGCACCTAGGAAAATTTCCTGGGTGCTCTTTTTTATATCCATTTTTGTAAATGAAAATAAATTAGCAAAATTATGCGGATTCTAGTAAAGTATCCGGCGTATTTAGGCTAGTGTGGTTCTAACCTATCCCTTGTATAATAAAAATAGAATTATTATGAAAAGGAGGTGGGAATCATGGCTAAATTTTGCCCTCACTGTGGTGCTAAATTGAATGATAATGCTAGTTTTTGTAGTTCTTGTGGTACCCAATTGGTGGAATCACCTCACACGGCAGAAGCATCCTCTAATCAACATCATGCGGTCATCTATAGAGAAGATAAGTCGCTGGAAGACATGTTCTTGCGCAAAGAAGGTCGGCTGAACCGGTTGCGGTATTTTAAGCGGATGTTAGCTGTGTTAGGAGCTCGTATTGGTGTCGTTATTATTTTGTGGGCCATTTTATCGGATTCATGGGGGAATACTTCGGCAGGAGTCGATGCGTTGATTGCTGTTATTTCTATTGGATTTGCATACCCTGAATATTGCTTGACTTTGCGACGTCTCCAAGATTTAAACGAAAAAAATTTGAAGATGGCTTTTTGGTTTGCCGGAATTGATGTACTGACTATTATTATGAGCAGCGTGACATTGTCTCAGCGGGCTGAGCGAAAGATGATGATTTTTGGGATTGCTTACTTGATTTTCTTTATTTATCTATTAGTTAAGGCGGGGACGCCGGGAGCGAATCAATATGGCCCGGACCCGTTAGGACCGACGCAATAAGGAGTGAGATAGCATGGGAAAATTTTGTACGAAATGTGGACAACCGATTCAAGATAATATAAAATTCTGCCCTCACTGTGGCGCTGTTGTTGAAACCGTGCCATCAGAACAGGTTTCTTCACATCAACCAGTTTCGTCCGCTGTCAATAGGACACCTTCTTATCCAGTTCAACAGCATCATAATATTCGTAGTGATTATTTTTCTATTACTGGGCGTATAAGCCGGAAAACATATGTTATACGTTTTTTGATTTTAATGGCAATTTCGATTGTGTGCCATATAGCGTTTATGCTAGATGTCACGCTTATTTCTGTATTAGCGTTATGCCTGGTCCTTATACTGTGTGTATCCAGTATCACGCTGGCTATCCGGCGCTTTCATGATGTCGGTAAATCCGGGTTTTATTGGCTTCTTTTCCTAGTCCCCGTTGCGAATATCTTTGCCCTGTATTTATTGTTTGGCAAGAATGGGACGCCAGGACCTAATACATATGGAGAAGCTCCTTTTGAATGATGTCATCGTTTATTTCGGTTTTAGGAATAGAGGATACAGCAACTGAAAAAGTTGCTGTATTTTTTTTAATAGACAATTTCTGTCCTTTTGAGTTCGTATAATTGAGTATATAAATTCGTTGGGAAAGTCATAGGGATTTGTTTCAGAAATTTGTCAAAGAATCCTGGGGTTTAATCAAAAATAAGGATTATTTAGGCTAGTGTTTTTATTATGCATTTAACTTATAATTAAATTGTAACAGATTCCGGAAGGGCAGATGTATTTATGGATGAAAATAAGAACAAGATTTATAAACTAGTGTATAGTCTCTTCCATATATACAACAATCGGTCATTTGCTTAAATCCGGGTACAAAGACACCAGTTTGA
>NZ_JBHYRR010000052.1:0-6377 GCF_047974155.1 Megasphaera jansseni
TTACGTTTAGCTAGAAAAAAGAGAATAGAAAGATGAAATAGAGCAAAAAAAGAGAGCTGTCGCACGAAGCCAAAATGACTTAATGCGACAGCCCCTTTTAAGTGGTTAGGGGTTAGGGGTTAGCGGATGGTTTTAAATTTAATCACGAGCCACTAGCCACTAGCCGCGAATCACTCTATAATAAAACTATCACTACGAAAGGATGGCCTGCTTATGCTGCATATACGTGACATTTCACTGCGACACCGCCTGCTCATCACCAATTTCACCATGGTCTTCGTCCCTATCGCCATTTTGACGGTCCTGGGGTTCCTGCTCATCTCAGGGCTCCGTTTTTCATCGCCTCACAACGATTTGACGACGTTGTGGCCTGAAAAGGGACCGGCTTTGTCCATCCAATATACCGTCAGTTCCCTGCGCGTCAAGGCCGAGCGGCCTGGCCCGTTAAAGGTCAAGGACATGCGCGAAGACTGCCGGGTCCTGGAAGACCTGGGCATTGCCACGGCCATCGTCCGCAATGAGCAGGTCGCTTATATCACGCCGGGCATCGACTTCTACAGTCTGGCCGACCGGGTCCTGCGCAAAGCTCATGGCCAGCAGACGGTCATGACCTGGGACGGCGACGGTTTCTTCTTCCGCTATACCTCGCCTCACAGCGGGACGACGGTCATCGCCGCCGGCAATACGCCGTTCATCGCCAAAAGTGGCATCCGCGAAGGCATGGCCAAAGGCGTCATACAGACACTGCTCCTGTTCATCGTCGGCACGGCCAGTGCCATCATCATCGCCTGCGGCCTCATCCTGTCCCGCGTCCTATCCCGCCAGATACTGACGCCGCTGGCAGCTTTGCGGACCGCGGCTGCAGAAATCGAAAAGGGCAATCTCGACTACCAGCTGACCTTGTCATCGCGTGATGAATTGGGCCAGACCTGTGCGGCCTTCGACCACATGCGCCGCCAGCTGCGCGCTGCCCGCAGGGCTCAGGAAAAATACGAGCAGAACCGCAAGGAACTCATTGCCGGCATTTCCCACGATCTGTCGACACCACTGACCCTGCTCAAAGGGTATGCCAGCGGCATCCTGGTCGGCATCGCCAAGACTGCCGAAAAGCGCCATCATTACGTCGAACTCATCTACCAGAACGCCTGTACCCTGGAAAAACTCGTCGACAGGCTGTTCCTCTTTTCCAAACTCGACCTGGGCCAGGTATCCTTTATGATGGAAAGCGTATCGCTGCGCGACTATTTTACCGACTTCGCCGCCGAAAACACAGAACGCCTGGCCGAGCGCGGCCTCATCCTGCATTACACGCCGCCAGCCGGGCCGGCACGGACAGCCATCGACAGGATGCAGTTCCAGCGGGTCATCGACAACCTGCTGGAAAACGCCCTGAAATATAAACAGGGCGCTGCCATAGCGATGGACCTGAACCTCTCTGAAACGCCGCAGACCGTCGTCCTGACCGTAGCCGACCATGGGCCAGGCGTCCCGGCAGAAGACCTGCCCCGTTTATTTGACAGCTTTTACCGGACCGACGCCGCCCGGACCGACGTCCAGAAGGGCAGCGGCTTGGGCCTGGCTATTGTAAAACAAATCATCACGACCCTGCACGGCCGCATCCATGCCGAAGAAACGCCGGGCGGCGGCCTAACCGTCGTCATTACCTTGCCTAAGATAGAGGAGGAACATCATGAAACGGATTCTGATCATTGAAGATAATATAGAAATCGCCGAACTGGAACGGGATTTCCTCGAAGCCAGTTCCATTGAAAGCGTCATCGAGACCGATGGGACCAAAGGGCTGGAACGGGCCCTGCAGGAAGATTTCGACCTCATCCTGCTGGATATCATGCTGCCCGGGACCGACGGCTTCCACATCTGCCGCCGCATCCGCGAAGAAAAGGAAGTGCCCATCCTAATGGTATCGGCGAAACGGGAAGACATGGACAAGATACGCGGCCTGGGCCTCGGCGCCGACGACTACATCATCAAGCCCTTCAGCCCGACGGAGCTCGTCGCCCGTGTCAAAGCCCACATCACGCGCTACGAACGTCTCATGGGCAAGGCCCAGCAGAAAGCAGCCGACGGCGAAGTCATCCGCAGCGGTGACCTGGAAATCTACGTCGACAAGCACCGTGTCTACGTCAAAGGCAAAGAAATTTCCCTGACCAACCGCGAATTCGAGCTCCTCGTCTTCCTGGCCAAGCATCCCGGCCTGGTCTTCAGCCGGGACCGCCTCTTCGAGCGCGTCTGGGGCCTCGATGCCGAAGGCGACACGGCGACGGTCATGGTCCACATCAACCGCATCCGCGAAAAAATAGAACCGGACCCGGCCAAGCCCATCTACATCGAGACGGTCTGGGGTGCCGGATACCGGTTCAAAGAATAACGTTATTTATTTTCCTTCCCGCCGCAGGATTTCCTGACCAACGGTCACGCCAGCTGCCGAAGCCTGGACCAGGCCGCGGGTAATGCCAGCGCCATCGCCGATGGCAAAGAAGTTGGGAATCTTCGTTTCCAGGACATGGCTCAGTTCCAGCCGGTTCGAGTAAAACTTGGCTTCCACGCCGTACAGCAGGGTATGGCGCGAATTGGCCCCGGGCGCTACGGCATCGAGGGCTTCCAGCATTTCCTTGATGTCCTGCATATGGCGGTACGGCAGGACCAGCGATAAGTCGCCCGGCGTCGCATTGGGCATGGTCGGCCGGACCAGGCCCCGCTGGATCCGTTCCGGCGTCGACCGGCGTCCATCGAGGAAGTCGCCCAGGCGCTGGACGATGACGCCGCCACCTAGGATATTGGCCAGATTAGCAATATATTTCCCATATTTAATCGGTTCATGGAAAGGTTCCGTGAATTTCTTGGAGACGAGGATGGCGAAATTCGTATTTTCGCTCTTCTTGTGAGCGTAACTGTGACCATTGACTGTGAGCAGGCCATCGTTATTCTCTTCGACGACGAAGCCGTATGGATTCATACAGAACGTACGGATCCGGTCGTCAAAGGATTTACTGAAATAAATGAGCTTCGATTCGTAGACGACGTCGGTGATCGTTTCCAGGACTTCAGCCGGCATTTCTACTCGGACGCCGATATCGACGGCATTGGACGTCAGCTTGAGGCCCATCTTTTCGACTTCGTGGACGAACCATTCCGAGCCTTCCCGGCCCGGGGCGCTGACCAGATACTGGCAGGCATAGAACTGATCGCCGATGAGGACGCCTTTGATTGTCCCTTTTTCTTCGACGATGTGGTCTACGGCCGTATCGGCCATGATATCGACCTTGCCATCCAGGAAGTCGCGCATATTGGTCAAAATCTGGGCGTTGACATCGGTCCCCAGGTGACGGATACGGGCCGGGATGAAGCGCAGGTCAGCGGCTGCCGCTTTCCGCTTGATATCGCGGATACATTCTTTGTTTTCATCGCCGTAGACCTTGCGGCCGGCACCGCCGAAGCGGCAATAAACGTCATCGACGTAACGGATTTTATCCATCAGGTCGGCCTTGGACATATAGTCGTCGAGGTTGCCGCCGTATTCCGTCGTCAGCGTCAGCTTGCCATCACTGAAGGCGCCGGCGCCGCCCCAGCCACAGACGACATTGCGCATCCTGTCTTTAGGCAGGGCCTTCTTGTTCAGGCTCGTGGCGATGCGCTCCCGTATATCCTGTCCCTTTTCGACCATGAGAATCTTGAACCCTTTATCAGCCAGTTCCAAGGCCGTAAAAATACCGGCCGGACCAGCCCCGATAATAATGACATCGTATGTCTTCACTGCATGCATAATCACACATCCTTTCCAGGCAGACCATCTACAAACAGGAGCTCACACGTGGCAAGCGCGCTAAAGTGGCTCGTGGTTCGTGGCTCGTGGCTCGTGGTCGCCCCTACGGCCTGCGAACTGCGGTCTGCGGGCCGCTCTGCCGAGCGGCCCTTACCTCCTCACGCTATCATATTGTGAAAAGAAAGTCAACCTATGCTATAATGTGATAGAATGCTATAAGAAAGGATGATGACTCATGTCTCGTCGTAACCGCCCGGCTGTCCCTGATGACTCCAGCCGGGATTTGAAACGCCAGGAAGGGATTTTCCTCAGTACCTTTGCCCTTATGATTCTCTTTCTCGTATCCTTATACCTGCCCCTTCCCGCAGCCGTCCCCATCGTACTGGCTGTCGTCCTCGTCGCCTGGACCGTTGCCATGTACGTCAAATTCCATGATTTCTACAAGATGCGCGATCGCGGCCAACGGACGTGGTGTGTCACCATTTCCATGTATGCCAGCCTCATCCTGACCCTGGCCTGTGCCTGGTACTTTACCAAAGACGCACCGCTCACTGATGAATACGCCCTGGTCTTCCTCTTCGGCTTCATGTTCTTCACGTACATGGTTTACCGTACCCTGAGCCCGACCATGGTCGTCGGCAACCGCCGCATCCGCTACAAGTAAAAAAAGGGACTGTCGCATGTGCGACAGTCCCTTTTTAAGTGGCTAGCAGTTAGGGGTTAGCGGTTAGCCAATGACAAACCCCTTTTGAGTTGTAGGGGCGACCACGTGGGGCGCCCGCTCTGGAATATATACGGTAGGTCGTTCATCGTTGATTGCATAGGATTAAAAATATCAAGCCATCGCGATGAACGATGAACTACGAACGAACTATGAAATTACTGCTGAGCACGTTCTTTTTTGTAGAGGTCAGCGGTGATGGCATCGGAGCAGCATACGGCAACGACGTCAGCAACGTCTTCAGACGAGCAGCCACGGGACAGGTCGAGGATAGGTTTATCCAAGCCCTGGACCAAGGGGCCAAGAGCCGTTGCGTTAGCGAAACGCTGAACCATCTTGTAGCCGATGTTAGCAGCATCGAGGTTCGGGAAAATGAGGACATTGGCGTGGCCAGCAACTTTGGAGCCCGGTGCTTTGTGTTCGCCAACTTCCGGTACGAGAGCAGCGTCAGCCTGGAGTTCGCCGTCGAAGTCGAAGTCGACGTTGCGTTCTTTCAGGATTTCAACAGCATGGCGTACGTTGTCGACGGATTCGCCAGCGCCAGAACCTTTGGTGGAGTAGGAAAGGAAAGCAACTTTCGGGTTGAGGATCTGGACCGTACGGCGAGCACGTTCTACGCAGATGCAAGCGATATCAGCGAGCTGTTCCGACGTCGGGTTGGGGATAACGCCGCAGTCACCGAGTACGAGGATACCATTATCGCCATACTGCGGAGTGTTGGTCAAGAGAATGAAAGCGGAAGATACGGTTTTGTTACCAGGACGGGGGCCGATGACCTGAAGGCCAGCGCGGATAACTTCAGCAGAAGTCGTAGCAGCACCGGATACGCAGCCGTCAGCTTCACCGAGAGCAACGAGGCCAGCTCCGAAGAAGGTGTAGTTGTTGAGCATGATTTCACGAGCTTTTTCCAGGGTCATGCCTTTCTTTTCACGACGTTTTGCAAAGTAAGCGCAAAGTTCGTCCATACGATAGTAAGTTTCAGGGTCGACGACTTCGACACCGGTGAGATCGATCTGGAATTTAGCAGCATCTTTTTTAATCTGTTCCAGTTTACCTACGAGAACGATTCTAGCAAAACCATCAGCCAAAACGCGTTCAGCAGCTTTCAATACACGACGGCTGTTCGTTTCCGGAAGGACGATTTTTTTCTGTGCTTTGGAAACGCGGGCTTTCAAATCTTCTGTAAATCTCATTTGGGTACCACTCCTTGTAAGTTCTTAGAAATTAGTAGGAATATGTCCTTAGGCTAAAGAAAATATCCCATCGCTACCATTCATTATAATACAAAATTTATAGGAATCAAACATATTATTACGCATATATAAAATGAGCAGAAGAAATAGATTATGCCGATTGCGCAATTCACAGGTCAATGTGATACGTATTTTATATCGTTGCTGTAGGGGACGCCCAAAGGGCGTCCCGCAGATCGCAGTTCGCATGTCGCAACCCGTAGTAGCAAATTACTCGTCATAGGTAACCCCCCTCAGACGCCTGTAGCGCCAGCTCCCCTGCGAAGGGAAGCCACTAATCTCTAGCCCCTAGCCACTAACCCCTAACAACTAGCCACTAACCACTAACCCCTAGCCACTAACCCCTAACAACTAACCCCTAGCCACTAGCCACTAGCCACTAACCCCTAACAACTAGCCACTAGCCCCTAGCCCCTAACAACGCAAAAAGACCTGTCACAAAGTGACAGGTCTTTTTTCCTGGTGGGCGATAACAGGATCGAACTGCTGACATCCTGCTTGTAAGGCAGGCGCTCTCCCAGCTGAGCTAATCGCCCATGATTGTGGTGACCCCTACGGGATTTGAACCCATGTTCTCGCCGTGAAAGGGCGATGTCTTAGACCGCTTGACCAAGGGGCC
>NZ_JBHYRR010000053.1:0-6287 GCF_047974155.1 Megasphaera jansseni
TGGTTTCATAATTTATTTAAATATTTTGACAATTATTCAAAATATTTTATTGATTTTTATATTATAAAGTTATATAATATAAGTACAAACAGAACAGCAAGACAGAAGATGCAACGCAGCATTTATTTCGCCGTTGCATCTTTTGTTGTTTTAGGAGTAAAAAGGGGGCAGTGCTTATGTTGATCTATGGATTGGAACAAGCCTTGATGGTGACGCATGGCTATGAAGTGGAATTCAATCAGAAAAAAGAAACGGCCCACCTGGTACAGACGACCGATGGACCGTGTAAGACGGAAAAGAGTCACTTGGAATATTTGATGGATAAATTGATGAAATTCAAATACAGCTATCGCCGATAAGATTGGAATTGTGCGTAGTTGGCCTGGACCCTGGGATTGGCTGAATTGATCCGGCCTGCTTTTTCCAGCCAGGATCCTGCCTGGTCATATTTCCCCTGGCGGAGATAGACGATGGCCATGGCGTTGGCTGCATCGGCCGACTGCGGCGAAAAGCGCAGGATTTCCTGGAAAGACTGCAGGGCTTCGTCGTCCCGGTGCAGGTCCATGGCCAAGAGGCCGCGATTATACCAGGCCTGCAGATATTCCGGCCGGCAGGCGATAGCCTGGTCGTAACTGGTGAGGGAAGCTTCTGGCTCCCCTCTTTTTTGTTGCGTCAAAGCCAGGTCGTACCAGGCCGCCGGTGACGTCTTGTCCAGTTCCAGGGCGCGCCGGAAGTCCCGTTCGGCCAGCCAGTAGTCGTGGCGGTCGAAGAAGAGGATACCCCGGTAGAGATAGGCCTGGGCATCGTCAGGATGGGCAAAGACTCTCTCGAAGCCCGTGATCAGGCTGTCATTCGTACCGTCCGGCGTCTGGGCTTCCGTCCACATCCAGAGGATTTCCTGGCCGTAATGTTTCCCCGGCACGGCCCAGCGGCCATTGAGGCCCGTCCAAGTCGTGACCTGGCCATAGAGTTCCGGATGTTTTTCGGCCAGCAGCTCATAGCGGGGATCGACGATGGCCGTCTTGGGCCGCTCCGTACTGGCATAGGCCAACAGATGCTGGATATGGGCCCGTACGCCGAGCTGAGGCGTGGCGAAACGGGCACCGGCGACTTTATTGCCCGTCGCACCGAGGCCGCAGAAATTATTCTGGTCCGGCGACACGTCACCGCCATAGGCAAAGTAGCCCGTTTCCTTCAGGGCCTGGCAGAGGGCCACGTCAGGACGGATGCCTTCGCGGCCGGCTTCCTCATAATAGGCCTGGACGACGTCTTCCAGGGGCGCATTCAATTTAGGATGAGGATTGCGCTGGCGGATGAAATGGACCATCTGGCGGGCCGGAATCGTCGCCGGCCCCATAATCGTATCGGCACCGGCCGGAACGTCGAGCATGGGCCGGTCATAAGCCCGGGCCAGTTGCCAGTCGGCCTGTTTCATGGCCTTCGTATCGACGGCTGTCGTCCCTGCGGCTGCCGCTATAGGAAGGGGCAGGAAGGCCAGGCCCCCAGCCAAGAGGCTGACCAGCAGGATGGCTGCTATAAGGCCTTTCTCTTTTCTATAAGGCATGATAGGTTCCCTGCTTCCGTTTTTCTTCAGTCATGCGGGAAATATAGGTCCCGTGAACCAGGGGATAGCCCTTGCGTTCGATGATCTGGGCCATATAATTGCGGAAAGGACAGGGCGGCCGGTGATAGCTGTCGGATACGATGCACGACGCGAAATGAATGGTCACATTTTCCTTGGCATCGCCGTATTTCTTCAGCTTCTTACCCAGATTTTCCAGTTTCGCCGAGAGCCCGGCTCCGCAGCAGCCGCCGCAGGTCATCATGAGGAAGCGCGTATCCGGCGGATAATCGGCAAAAGTATCCTTGCGGTTGACAAAGGTGTTCATGCAGGCATAACCGCTGCAGCGTTTGGTGACGATATCGCATTGGATGACGACGACGAGTTTCGACATGGAAGTCCCTCCCTTTAATTGTACAAGTATTTATTCAAGAACTGCTGCGTCCAGTCCGCATCGACACGGGCCAGGACGGCGTCTTCTGCCGGCAGGTCGGCGGCAAAGTTCTTTTCAAACTGGCCATAGAGCTGGCCCAGGCCGTTGGCAAAGTCGACATAGGCCTGCTGGCCATGGGTCCCGTCGATGAGATTCAGGCGCAGAGAGCCGTCGTCAGCCGTGACAAAATGGCTTTCCGTAACGGTGAAATCCTTTTCCTTTTCTCCGACCTGAGCCAGGGCAGCGGCCTTGGTCAATTCCATCAGGCGGTCGTCGAGACCGGCTTCAAAGATGGCGATTTTTTCCAGCAAATCGGCTTTACTGCGGACCAGGCGGAAGACATAGCCCGCCTTCTCGACCATGGCCTTGAATTTATCCTGGCCGTCGGCCATATCGCGGTCGGCATTTTCCTGGTCCTTATCCGTCGGCGCATAGAAGACCATGAAATGATGGTCCATATCGTGATACAAGAAGCCGTAATCGACTTGGACAGCCGTCCCGCAGTGACCGCAGTGATAGCGGAAAGCTTCCAGCGACTTGACGCGGTCCTTCATGTCCGGATCCAGCTTGGTATTGATACTGTCCCATACCGTAAAGACCCCGGTCTTCTGGCATTTCGGACAGGTAATGGCTACTTCATGATGCATACTCATGGCAGTTCCCCTTTTCTGTTTTTCCCCTATTATACCATAGATTTCGTGGCTCGTGGCTCGTGGCTCGTGGCTAGTGGCTCGCAAAGGCTCTCCTGATAGGAGAGCTGTCAGCGCAGCTGACTGAGAGGTTTCCCCAATCATGACAGAAGCCTCCATGCAACAGCCCTTCAAGCCGCGCTGGTCAGGCGCAGGCCGGCGATACCGGCGATGATCAGGACCAGGGACAGGACCTGCCAGGGCGTCGTCGATTCATGGAAGAGGAAAATCCCGGCTGCGGCCGTACCGACAATGCCGATACCCGTCCAGACGGCATAGGCAATGCCAATAGGCAGATGGCGCAGGGCCAGGCTCAAAAAGAAGAGGCTCCCTATCATGCTGGCCAGGGTAATAACACTCGGTATGAGCTGCGAGAACCCATGAGTATACTTGAGGCCAATAGCCCATCCCATTTCAAAGACACCGGCAATCAATAAATACATCCAAGACATACGAATCGCTCCTTTTCCTAGCCGCCGAAAAAAAAAGTACGCCCCATACTATTCCTTCAAAGGCCTAACGGAATAGTACAAGCGTACCCGGCGGCAATCTGATTAAATTGAACAGCAGCCTCGATGAGGCCACGGCCATTACTTTATCATAAGGTCCCTCCTCTGTCAAGGCGCCATCCTGCCTGCGTCTCCCCAAGAGCTGACAGTTTAGGGAAGATATGGTATATTAGAGTCATCAACCTGAAGGAGGGATGCCCATGAAAAACGCGTACATCAAATTCATCCTGGCTACGGTCATTTTTGGCACCAATGGCATCATTGCCAGTCATATTCCCCTGTCGAGTTACGAAATCGTCCTGACCCGAACGGTCCTGGGCGGTTTGTTTTTGCTATTCCTGGCAACCTGGCGCCACGAATGGAGCAGCCTGCGCCACGTCGCCCGGCCTTCCCTGGCCTGGCTGCTCCTGTCAGGTATCTTCCTGGCCGGAAACTGGCTCTTCCTCTATGAAGCCTATCAGCAAATCGGCGTCAGCCTGGCGACCCTCATGTGTTACTGCGGGCCGATCCTGATCATGATTCTGTCGTATTTCGTCTTTCATGAACCCTTTACCCTCCCCAAGGTAGCCGCCATGGTCATCGTCACCGTCGGCATACTCTGTATCAACGGCGCCGACTTTCAGGCCCACGGCCTGTCGTGGGGCCTGGCCTGCGGCTTTCTGAGCGCCCTCTGCTTCGCCCTGCTCATCATTGCCATGAAAAAAGTCAGCGGCGTCGGCGGCATCCTGTCCCCGGCCTGTCAGCTACTGGTGGCATCACTCGTCGTCGCCGCCGTCACATTGTCCATGCCGACAGAACCGGTCAGCCTGGATATGACCAACATCGCCTGCATGATCTGCCTGGGCATCGTCAATACCGGTCTCGGTTACTACCTCTATTTCTCCGGTGTCCAGCGCCTGTCCGCCCAGAGCGTCTCTATCTGCGGCTATCTGGAACCCTTCACGGCCCTGGCCCTGTCGGCCATCATCCTGGGCGAAAGCCTGACTTTCCTGCAATGGATCGGAGCGGCCTGCATCCTCGGCGGCGTCGCCCTGAGTGAACTATGGCATCCCGGAAAAAAGGGATAAAAATTTCTTCAGCTCTTCTGTCATGCCGTCCGGCCGATAAGCCAGGACGGCATGTTCTGTAAATTCATCACCTAAGGGGATGACGCTCAGGCCGGGATAGGCATCGCTTTCAGGCATGGGCAGGATGGCGAAGCCCTGGGACAGGCTGACGGTCAGGAGCTGTTCCGACAGGGTCTTGCAGGTGCGGACTGACAGGAAATCCTGCTGAAAGGCATGGCGGCAGTGCTGGTGTATCTTGGCCGTGTAGGCCGGGCTGTTGGACTTGGTCACAAAGGGGCTGTGGGCGATGATGTTCCCGACCGTCCCGTAGCGTTCGAGCAGGACCTTGGCACAGATAAAGGACTGGCGGATGGCGAACAGCTTCTGGCAGGTGAAGCGGCTCCGCAGGGACTGGGCATCGGAAAAGAGGAATCCGTCCAGGGTCCCGTTGGCCAGGCTTTCTTCTAACTCTTCGATGTCGTGGAAACTGAAATACATCTTACAGTCGGGAAAGGCTTCTTCAAAGCGGCGCAGCCACAGGGCTTCGATGTACTCCTGCATGGCAATGCCCAGATAGAGGCCTTTCCGCTGTTTCAGGTGCAGGGAGCTGCGCAGGTCCTGATATTCCTGGCAGATTTTTTCCATGCCTTCATAGAAGCGCCGCCCTTCTGCCGTCAGTGATACGCCGCGGTGTTCCCGGCTAAAGAGCCGGCATCCCAACTCTTTTTCCAGCTGGGAAATATATTTGGTCATCGTCGTCTGGGCGATGTGGCAGTTCCTGGCAGCCTGGGTGAAATTGTGCAGCCGTGCCGCTTCCAGGAAGTATTGTATTTTCGTAAGGTCCATAGTCGGTCTTCCTATCCATCACTTTTTTTCATGGCAAAAGTCAAAGGTTTCATTAGTCAGCCTGGCCATACCCATGATAAAATGGGGACGTTTTAGAAAGGAGACTTGGCTAATGGCTTATTTTTCTATTGTCTTATCGCAAATCATCGGTTTCGTCATTTACATTCTCATCGGCATCGCCGCCGTGCGCATGCGCGTCCTGGGCAGCCGCTCGTTAGGGGTCTTTTCGCGGTTCATCACCAAGATATCCCTGCCATTGCTCTTGTTCTCCAATACCCTCAACGGGGCGACACGCCAGCAGTTCATCAGCGCCCTGCCGGTTCTGGCCGTGACGGCCCTGATGTACTTCTTATTATACCTGCTCTGCCGCCTTTTGGCACGCCTCTTCGGGCTGAAAGGCAATGAAAATCACGTCTATCGGGCCTGCGCCATGTTCGGCAACATCGGCTTCATGGGCATCCCCATCATTGCAGCCGTCTTTCCGGAACAAGGGATGCTCTACATCGCCCTGTTCACGGTCATCGACCAACTCCTGCTGTGGACCCTGGGCGTCAACCTGACGGCCCCGGTGGACCGGGAAAACGCCATGTCCATCGCAAACCGCCTGCAAAAGATGGTCAATCCGGCCACCATCGCCATCGTCCTGGCCATCGTCGGCATCTTTACGGGCGTCCATCTCCCGGACCCGGTCAATACGGCCCTGACCAAGGCCGGTGCGCTGACGACACCGCTGGCCATGATTTATATGGGCGGCCTGTTCTGCTACATCGACATCCCCCAGTACATCCGCAGGAAAGAATTCTACGGCGACGTCATCGTCAAGATGTGTCTCTTCCCGCCCATTTTCTACCTGCTCTGCCAAGCCCTGGGCGTAGCCCACGAGGTAACGGTCACGATGAGTCTTCTCGCGGCCCTGCCCAGTATGGCCGCCGTGGTCATGCTGGCCCAGAACCAGCGCTCGGCTGGCAATTACGCCGCCGGCATGATCCTGGTCACGACCCTCTGCTCCATCGTCACTCTGCCCCTGGTCTGCCTGGGATTGGGATAAAAAAATAGGCTGCCCATTACGGCAGCCTATTTTTACGTTGATCGTAGGTCGTTCATCGTTTGTCGTATGGGATTAAAAATTATACTGTACCCATAAGGTTGGACAGCCCCTAAGTGTTTACACCCTCGAAAGTGAACACTCGGACAATACAACCC
>NZ_JBHYRR010000054.1:0-5340 GCF_047974155.1 Megasphaera jansseni
GGGACAAGAAACATGTGCCTGTCTAAAAACAAGGGATATAAACTTTTAAAAATGTCCTTGACAAAGGGTACAGTTTAATCCATCGCGATGAACGATGAACTACGAACGAAAAACTTTTAAGTTGAAGGGCCTCGCATGATGGCAAAAACCTTCGTGCGACAGCCCCTTTTAAGTTGTTAGTGACTAGTGGTTAGTTGTTAGTGGATGGCTTTAGATTTAAAAGCCCATTGGCTCTCTTTGTAGGAGAGCTGTCAGCACAGCTGACTGGGAAGTTCAACCTCTCCGGTCCTGCGGGCCACCTCTCCTATTAGGAGAGGCTTGCGGCCTGCGACCTGCGGACCGCGGCCTGCGCAGTTCAGTTTCTTACGAGCCACGAACCACGCTCACAACACATACTTCTCGATGGCTTCGGCGACGGCGCCTTCGTTGTTGGTGGCGTCGGTGACGACGTCGCAGTACTTTCGGATGACGGGGTTGAGGTTATGGACGCCGACGGAAAGGCCGGCGGCTTTCAGCATGTCGATGTCGTTGATATTGTCGCCAATGGCCATGGTTTCTTCATGGGCTATGCCGAGGATATCTGCCAATTTCCACAGGCCCGTCCCTTTGTTGACGCCTTTGTGCATGAATTCGATATAACGGTTGCTGGAGAAACTGACCGTAATGTCGTCCAGCAAGGGACGGATTTCGGCATGTATCTGCTGCAAATAGTCGTAATCCGTATTAGTCACGATGAGCTTGCAGACTTCCTCTTTGCCGCGAATGAAATCGAGGTTCTCCGCCTCGACGGGCACGTAGCCCATGCGGCCATGAAGGAAGGCTTCTTCATCGGGCGTAATATTCGTGATGTAGACGACATCACGCGTATAGATATGCATACATTGGCCGTAAGCACAGCAGCGGCGGAAAATCCGGTCGGCCAGGTTGAAAGGAATCGGATCCCAGAAGAGGGAGCGGCTGCCCTTATTTTCCGTAATATTGGCCCCGTTAAAGCCGATGACGTACTGGTCCGCCTGGTCGTAGAGGCCCAGGGTCCTCAGGATGCCTTCGATGGAGCGGAAGCCCCGGCCCGTACAGGGAACGAATTTCACGCCTTTGGCAATAGCCGCCGTAATGGCTTCGATATTGCGCTGGCAAATCGTCGCGTCGCTGCTGAGCAGCGTTTCATCCATATCACAAGCAATGATTTTATACTTCATGTCGTCTCCTTTTCTATCGTAACGGCTGGGGCATAGTGGTCGTAAATCTTCCAGGCTGCAAGCGCTGCCAGACATTCAAAGATCCAGAAAGCGTGCCACACGCTGTCCGGACCATAAGCACGGCAGAGGAGCCACGCCGCTGGCAGGCTGATGACGACGTAACGCAGCAGGGTGATGGCAAAGGACGGATTGCCCTTCCCCAGCCCCTCCAGGGCACCAGACGCCGTAATGGACAAGGCCGACGGCACGAACCCCCAGGCAATGATGGTCAGGGCCGACGCGCCGGCTGCGATGGTTTCCTCACGAGAGGTAAACCAGCTCATGAGGACATCCGGTACGGCCAGACAGATGACCAGGCCCGCCGCCATGAACAGTCCGTTTAGGACCAGCGTCGTCCGGTAGATGCGGCGCACGCGGCCCAATTCCCCAGCCCCGTAATTATAGCCGATCAGCGGCCGCACACCTTGAATGATACCATTTGTCGGCATAGAAAGAAAGGTCTGGAGCTTATAATAGACGCCGAGGATGAAAATATAAGTCGGTGAAAAAGGCGCCAGGAGATGGTTCAGGGCGACGAGGAAGACCGACGACAAGCCCATGTTGAAGGCCGCCGGAATACCGATGCCATAGAGGCGCTTATCGAGTTCGATATCCCAATGGAGATGGCGGCGGCAAACTTCCACCCGCAGCGGCCGCCAGTGGCAGACAAAAGCGTAGAAGAGGAGATTCACCGTCTGGCCCAGGCCCGTCGCCCAGGCTGCGCCTTCAATCCCCATGGCCGGAATCGGTCCCAGGCCAAAGATGAGGATCGGGTCGCCGATGATATTGACCAGGCAGCCCAGAGATAAGCCGGCCATAGTGACCTGCATGCGTCCGACGGCCTGGAACATCTTTTCATAGACCAAGTCGACGCTGAGGATCGTAGAAAAGGTAAAGACGATGACCGCATAGCGCAGGCCCAAATTGATGAGTCCCGCGTCCTGCGTAAAGGCACGTAAAAAAGCCGGCACAGCCCAGATACAGCCGGCCGTCATGACCAGGCCATGGACGACAGCCAGGAAGACGCCGTGTGTCGCGGCCACATCGGCCGTCCCTTTCTGTCCGGCGCCGAGGCAGATAGAAATGATGGCATTGAGGCCGACGCCGAAGCCGATGCAGACGGCATTGATGAAGTTCTGCATGGGAAAGACCAGGGACACAGCCGTCATAGCCTGTTCGCTGATCATGGCAACGAACAGGCTGTCGACAATATTATAGAGCGAATTGACGATCATCGACACGACGGCCGGCAGAGCCATGGATGCGATGAGCGGCAAAATCGCCCGTTCTTTCATAAAGGATTCGTCCATACGTCACCTTCTGCGGCGGTCGCGCAGCCAGCGCCAGAGGGCGGCGGCGATTTTGATGACCAGGTAGAAGAGGAAGATATTCACTAACAGGCCGAGGATATCGGCGCCCCAGCCCAGGGACCCCCAGCCGAAGAGATGGCTGAGCATACTGCCCAGGAACATGCCGCCGGCAAAGAGGCCGATGCCGCGCATGACGCTGCCCAGGCGGGACGAAGAAGACGTCCGGCTGGTATTGGCCTGAGCCGTTTCGGCTTTGCGCGCCTGGGTCTGACCGTTCGGTTTCGTATTGCCCAGGCTGGGCGCTGTATTTTTCGTCGTTTCCGCTTTCGGAGTCACGGTCTTCGGCGCCGGTGCCGGCAGCGACTTGGGCGCCGATACACGGGCACCGCCGCCTCCTTTAGCGGCTTGAACGAAAGACGGGACCGCCGGCAGGGCCAGGGCCGTCCACAAAGCAAAGACACAAACGGCGATAAAAGTCGTTTTTTTCATAACCAGGCTCCTTTATAACAAATGCTGCGATGTATCCGACCGCTTCAAAGCGCCCGGTCCCCCATGGGGAAACATGATATCATATAGATTCAGCGTCGACAGGTAAGCAGCCAGCTTGCCCTGTACGCTGGCCAGGGCTTCGTGGACGTCACAGATGCCGTAGCGGTGATGGTACGGGCACTGGAAACCGCCGTCCAGGCAGCTGGTGATCATATTTTCCCGTTCCATGACGTTGATGATGTCCATAAGGGTAATGTTGTGCAGATCCCGCGTCAAGCGGCATCCCCCCTGGGCGCCGCGAATGATTTCGATGAAGCCGGCCCGTTCCAGTTTCTTGGAAATCTTGTAGGCGAATTGCCGGGGTACGAGCTGTTCGTCACTGATTTCCCGTATATTTTTCAGCTGTAAATCAGCCAGGGATCGTAAAATGCGGATAGCATAGTCTGTTTCTCTGGTAATAATCACGATGTAAGACGCTCCTTCTCATTCTGTATAGTTTAAGTCTATTATAACGTGAAATGACAAGAAATGCCAGTCGTAAATGCCTTGCGGTTCCCAGAAAAACCCGATATAATAAATAGTGTTTGCATGTTTTAGCTTTAACTACAGATGAGGTGTACTATGTCATTAATCGATGAAGTAAATAATCGCCGTACTTTTGCCATCATCTCCCACCCGGATGCCGGCAAGACGACGTTGACTGAAAAATTACTGCTCTACGGAGGTGCCATCCACCTAGCCGGTTCCGTCAAGGCCCGCAAGACGGCAAAGCACGCCGTTTCAGACTGGATGGAAATCGAAAAACAGCGTGGTATCTCCGTCACCAGTTCGGTCCTTCAGTTCGACTATGAAGGCCATCATATCAATATCCTCGACACGCCGGGCCATCAGGACTTCAGTGAAGATACGTACCGGACCCTCATGGCTGCCGACAGCGCGGTCATGCTCATCGACGTCGCCAAAGGCGTCGAAGCCCAGACCAAGAAGCTCTTCCGCGTCTGTAAAGAACGGGGCATCCCCATCTTCACCTTCGTCAACAAGATCGACCACTTCGGCCGCAACCCCTTCGACCTCATGGACGAAATCGAAGACATCCTGGGCATCCACGCCTACCCCATGAACTGGCCTATCGGCCTGAATGGCAATTACCAGGGTATCTATGACCGGGCTTCGTCGTCCATTGAACTCTTTGAAAAAGACACGACCCACGGCCAGCGCAAACTGGCATCGACCAAGGGTTCGGCAGACGACCCGATTTTCAAAGAACTCCTCGACGAAGACGTCCACCAGGGCCTCATCGACGACATCGAACTCCTCGATGAAGCCGGCGACGAATTCGACATGGAAAAGGTCAAGCGCGGCGAACTGACGCCGATGTTCTTCGGCTCGGCCATGACCAATTTCGGCGTCAAGCCTTTCCTGGAAGAGTTCCTGCGCATGGCTCCGAAACCGCAGCCGCGCAAATGCCTGGAAGGCGTCGTCGACCCGACATCGGACCAGTTCACGTCGTTCGTTTTCAAGATTCAGGCCAACATGAACCCGCAGCACCATGACCGCATCGTCTTCATGCGCATCTGCTCGGGCAAGTTTGAAAAAGGCATGACCGTCACCCACCGCCAGTCCGGCAAGACACTGCGCCTCATGCAGCCCCAGCAGTTCCTGGCAACGGAACGGACCATCGTCGAAGATGCCTACCCGGGAGACATCATCGGTGTCTTCGATAACGGCACCATGGGCGTCGGCGACACCCTCTATTCGGGCAAGAAGAAAGTCACGTTCAAGGACTTCCCGACTTTCCCGCCGGAACTCTTCGCCCGCATCCGCGCCAAGGACTCGATGAAGCGCAAGCAGTTCCTCAAGGGCATGACCCAGCTGGCCCAGGAAGGGGCCGTCCAGATTTATGAAAACCTGGGCTCCATGGAAAGCTACATCGTCGGTGCCGTCGGGCAACTCCAGTTCGAAGTCCTGGAATACCGCTTGAAGCACGAATACGGCGTCGACCTGGAAATGAACCGTCTGCCTTACACGGTAGCCCGCTGGATTCAGACCAACGGCCACGACTACAAGGAATTGAAGAACATCGACAGCGCCATGATCGTCAAAGACCATAAACAGCGCGTCGTCCTGCTCATCGCCAACGAATGGCAGACCAACTGGATCGTCGAACGGAATCCGGAATTCACGTTCTGCACTACACCGGACCAGTTGAAAATAGAAGAAGAGTAGAAAAAAGGGGCTGTCGCATTAAGCCATTTTGGCTTCGTGCGACAGCTCTCTTTTTTTGCTCTATTTCATCTTTCTAT
>NZ_JBHYRR010000055.1:0-4912 GCF_047974155.1 Megasphaera jansseni
TACGTTATGCTCACATAGTCATAGCGGGCTTGCCACGTGCAAGCCCCTACGGAGCAGTCCGCTGGACTGCGGTGGCTGACTGCTGACCGCTAACTGCTAACTGCTACTTCTTCCACGGGCAGAGTTTCCGTTCGGCTATATCGAGGATCATATAGGCGGTGATGCCGATGGCGGCCAAGGTCAGGATGGCGGCGTACATTTCTTCGTAATTGCGGACTTCCATGCGGTTCATGATGAAATAGCCTAACCCGGAAAAGGCGGCAAAGGTTTCAGTAATGAAGAGCAGCGCCAGGGCGATGCCCAGGGAAGTACGCAGGGCCGTCAGGATACCTGGCAGGCAGGCGGGCCAGATGAGGTGGCGGAAGTTCTGCCATTTCGTTCCGCAGAGGGAGCGCATGGTCATCACTTGTTCTTCCGGGATGGCCTTGGCTGCGTCGCGGACCATGATGGCGATTTGGAAAAAGACGGTGATGGCGATGATGAAGATCTTCGGGAAATCGCCCAAACCCAGGACGACGATGATGACCGGCAGGAAGACGACTTTGGGGATGGAGTAGAAGATATAGAGAAATGGCGATAACAAGGCGTCCCAGCGGTGGCTGCGGCCGGCGGCTATCCCTGTCGGGACGGCTGTCACCAAGGCCAAAGCCAGGCCGCAGCCCATACGGTACAAGCTGGCTGCTATGTGCGGCCAGAGGACGCCTGTGGTCATCAGGGCATACCAGGTCTGGCAGACACGGTACGGTGCCGGCAGTAAGGGCTTGTTCAGAGCCATGCTGGCAGCCTGCCATAAGGCGCCGATGACGAAAAAGGCCAGCAGGAGATGGGCTGCATCGATGGGATTATTCGTTTTTGCGGACATCTTTGATGACACCTCCTGTCTTGGCAAAGATGATCGTCTTGTCGCCCAGGGCGGCGGCTTCTTCCGGACTGTGGGTGACGAGGATCGTCGCAGTCTGACTCTTTTGGATGTATTGCTGGAAGAGGTCATGGCATTGATGGCGCATGTCCGGGTCCAGGGCTGAGAAAGGTTCATCCAGGAGCAGCAATTTCGGCTGCATGGCCATGGCCCGGCCCAGGGCGGTCCGCTGTTTCTGGCCACCTGAGAGTTCTCCCGGATAGTGATGGCGGACAGATGACAAGCCCAGCGTGTCCAAGAGGGACGCCAGTTGTTCTTTATCCAGGGGAGAACCGTGGAGCCTGCCGGGCAGGAGAATATTTTCTTCTACCGTCTTCCAGGGAAAGAGCCCGTAGTCCTGGAAGACGATGGCCAGGTCCGGCCTGGGGCCCTTCATTTTTTGTCCTGAAAACCAGATTTGTCCGGCTGTCGGCGCCTGCAGGCCGGCGATGAGGCGCAGCAGCGTTGACTTTCCGCAGCCCGACGGGCCGGCGACGGTCAGGTGTTCTCCCTGGCCGAGGCTGAAAGAGATGTGCTGGAGTATGGGCTGGACGCCGCTGCGGCTGTGATAGGCGAGGCCCACGTCGTCTAATCGCAGCAGCGGATCCGCCGTCGGCTGCTTACTGGACATGGGCGACCATTTCATCATAGCTGTAGGCCTTGGGCAACAGGCCTTTCTCTACCATCCAGTTCATGATACGGCTGACTTCTTCTTCCGTCGGCAGGGCGTGGGCCGTATAAGACGGTGTACGGTACGAACCGGCGACAGCTGCCGGGATGTTGGCTTTCTTCATAGCCATGTCGCGATAGGCATCGGGCTGGCTGTCCAGCTTTTCGATGGCTTCGTTATAGGCATCGAGGAAATGGGCGGCGGCGTCATGATGTTTTTCAATCATATCCTGGGTCAGGACGACGACGGACTGGGAATAATTTTTCTGGAGCTTCGTATCATCGATGACGACGTGGGCCCCTTGCTGGACGGCATAGGCTGCCAGCGGATCCGGCAGGATAGCGGCCTGGATATCTTTACCGGCCAGGACGGCTTCTGTGCGCAGGGCCAGGTTCGGCATCTGGACGGTGTGGACTTCGGCTGCCGGAATGCCCAGTTCCTGTTCATATTGGTTCATCAAGTAGTCCATCATGGTATTTTCTGAAATAGCAACGGATGCACCGGCCAGCTGCTGTGGCGTCGTAATGCTGCTGTTCGGGGCCGAGACGACGAGGAACCGGCCTTCCTGGGGGACGGCACCGAGGGCCATGGCGACGACGCGGACGTCGGTACCGGCTTTTTTGAGCAAGCCCGTGACGATCATGTCCGTCATCATACCGTCGAGTTCACCGGCTTCCATGGCTTTTTGCTGGTCTGCTGCCGAACTGAATTCAATGACCTGGACGTCGACACCGTGTTTTTCAAAGAGCTTTTCGCTTTCGGCCGTATAGAGGGGCAGGCTGTCGTCGATGCGCAGGACGCCGATCTTGTACGTCTTCTTGTCATTCGACCCGGACGGGCTGCTCTGGCAGGCTGCCAGCATGAGAACGGAGCAGGCCAGTAAGGCGGATAATACAAAACGTAATACACGATTCATGGGAAAGACCTCTTTTCATAAAATAAAAATGCATAAAAGTAACACGAAATATGTTATATACTCTTTATTATAGGGGAGCCATGAGATAATTTCAACTGTTTTATGCTGAGACAGCAAACAGGCTTAACTTTGATTGTCCAGGAAGGGTTATTCCTTTTGTATTTTGAATACATGACAGATATATGCAGAATGTTTATTGTCTTTCGATTTTGAATGTGGTATAAATGTATATGTACATAAGAAAGGGGAGTTGATTCATATGGTAAAAAGTGTTGCCGCACCGCAGGCAAAAGGAAAGAGTGCTGAAGATAAGATTTTTGGTGCTAACAACCGTGCCGTGGCTTTGACCGAAAAATTGGGGGCAGATAAAGTTATTAATGGGACTGTCGGTTCCATGCTCGATGAAGATGGCGAACTCATCATGCTCGACGTCGTCCAGAAAGCCTATAAAGCCTTGACGCCGAAAGAAATCGTCGCTTATGCACCGATCCAGGGCTATCCCGATTATTTGGAAGCGGCTATCGACCAGTGCTTCGGTGAATCCCGTCCGGAAGGCTATATCCGCGCCTGCGCTACGTCTGGCGGTTCCGGTGTCCTCCATCACGTCATTCACAACTATTCCGAATGGGGCGATGAAGTCCTGACCAGTGACTGGCATTGGGGTGCTTACGGCTCCATGTGCAACGATAATGGCCGCAAACTCCGTGAATTTGAACTGCTCACGCCCGATGGTCATTTCAATATGGAAAGCTTCAAGGCCAACGTCAGCGACATGGTCGCCAAACAGTACAACACGGTTATCATCATGAATTCGCCGGCCAACAACCCGACGGGTTACGGCCTCTCCGATTCGGAATGGGACGAAGTCCTGGCCTTCTTGAAAGATGTCGTCAAAGGCAAGGATAAGAACATCATCTTCGTATCCGACGTCGCTTATCTTGACTACAGCGGTGAAAAACATGAATGCCGCAAATTCTTCAAGAAATTCGGCAACATGCCGGACAACGTCCTCATCGTCGTCGCCTACACCTGCAGTAAAGGTTTCACCATGTACGGCCAGCGTATGGGTGCCATGATTTGTGTCACGCCGAACAAGGACATTGCCGATGAATTCGTCGCCATCAACCAGTATACCAGCCGCGCTACCTGGTCGAACTCCAACAGTGCTGCCATGAAGGTCATGGCCAACATCTGCAAGGATCCGGCTAAAGTCGCCGAACTCGATGCGGAACGGGCTAAATATTTCCACCTCATCCAGGAACGGGCTGACTTGTTCATGAAAGAAGCCGATGAATGCGGCTTGAAATATTTGCGTTACATCTCGGGTTTCTTCATCACCATCCCCATGACCGGTTCGCAGAAAGTCTGTGATGAACTGGAAAAAGAAAACATTTTCCTCGTTCCCTTGGGTAAAGGCATCCGACTGGCTGTCTGCTCCGTTTCCAAGAAGAAAATCCACGGCCTGGCTGCTAAGATTAAATCGACGTTGGATGCTGTCGGCGCAAAACAGTAAGACGCGCTGGGGAGAAAGGAAGTCTTCCTATGTTTAACACGATTGGTGTCTGCGGGACCGGCAATATGGGCCGGGCCATCGTCAAAGGACTGGTGGCGGCCCATGCCATTGCTGCAGATCATATCTATCTTTATAATATCCACAAGGAAAAGGCCCAAGCCCTGGCAAAGGAAACGGGAGCTGTCGTCGTCGATACGCCGGAAGCATTGGCACGCCAGTCCCAGGGCCTGATTATGGCCGTCAAGCCGAACATCATGGAATCGGCACTGGAAGGTGTCCGGGAATCCCTTGCGGCCGATAGCGTCCTCATTTCCATCGCTGCCGGCATCTCTTTGGAAAAATTGGCTTTTTACACCGGTCCGGAAACAAAAATCGTCCGGGTCATGCCCAATACGCCGGCCATGGTCGGCGAAGGCATGGCCTCGATATCGCCGAATATCAACGTGACCGAAGCGGAAACGGCTGATGTCGTCGCTATCTTTTCCAGCTTTGGCAAAGCCGTCGTGACCGATGAAAAACTCATCGACGCCGTCTGCGGCCTGAGCGGCAGCGGCCCGGCTTATGTCTATATGTTCATCGAAGCGCTGGCTGACGGTGCCGTCCGCGAAGGGATGCCCCGCCAGATGGCCTATACCTTTGCGGCGCAGACTGTGCTGGGGTCCGCTAAGATGGTCTTGGAAACAGGCCGTCATCCCGGCGCATTGAAAGATGACGTCTGCTCACCAGGCGGCACGACCATCGAAGCCGTGCGGACCTTGGAAGAAAGCAATTTCCGCGCTGCCACCATGAACGCCGTCATCGCGTCGGCAGAAAAGAATAAAAGTTTATAGTTTACATTTAAAAAAAGAGGCTGTCGCATTAAGACAGCCTCTTTTTACGTTGATCGTAGGTCGTTCATCGTTTGTCGTATGGGAT
>NZ_JBHYRR010000056.1:0-4683 GCF_047974155.1 Megasphaera jansseni
CGTCGTCGACGAACGATGAACGGCCTACGACGAACGACATCGCCATCGGCGATGAGCTCCGGCCTGCGGCCTGCGAACTGCGGACGGCGTAAAAAAAGAGGCCCGCAGGCCTCTTTTTTTATTTAAACAATTTCGTCTGTTCTTTTTCTTCGTCGTTGCCTTCGATGGCAATGGTATCGAGGGCGGCTACTTTATCGTCGCCTTCCAGTTTCTGGATCTTGACGCCTGATGTATTGCGGCCTTTCTTGATGCCAATGCTTTCGATATCCGTGCGGATGACGATGCCATTCGATGTGATGAGCATCAGTTCCTGTCCTTCATGGACGACTTCGACACCGACGATGTCGCCGGTCTTAGGGGTAATCTTGAAGTTCTTGATACCCTTGCCACCGCGGAGCTGGACTTTATAGGCATCGATATTGTTGCGTTTGCCAAATCCTTCTTCACTGACGGTCAGAACCTGGCAGCCCGGTTCGAGCACATCTGCCCCGATGACCATATCGCCTTCTGCCAGGGTAATGCCACGGACGCCGCGGGTATTCCGGCCCATCGGACGGACATCGTTTTCATTGAAGCAGATGGCCATGCCCAGTTTGGTCGCCAAGATAATCGTCTGGTCGCCGTTGGTCAGGCGCACTTTGGCCAGGTGGTCACCTTCCATGAGGGAAATGGCGATGAGGCCGTTGCGGCGGACGTTCTTGAATTCCTGGAGGAGCGTCTTCTTGACCAGGCCTTTTTCCGTAACCATAAAGAGGTTCATCGACGGGTCGACTTGGTCGAGGTCGATGAGAGCGTTAACTTTTTCGCCATTGGACAAGGGCAGGATATTGATAGCGGCAATCCCCTTGGAGTTACGGCTGTTGGCTTCCGGGATTTCGTAAGCCTTCAGGCGATAGACGCGGCCGAAGTTGGTGAAGAACAGGACCGTATTCCATGCCGACGTATAGAGCAGGTGGTTTACGGCATCTTCGTCCTTCGTTCCCATGCCTTTGATACCGCGGCCGCCCTTATTCTGCGTATGGTATACATTGGCGTTGATGCGCTTCATGTAACCACGGCGTGTCAAGGTCAGGACCATGCGTTCGTTAGGAATCATGTCTTCGACAGAGAAATCCGACGAATCGGCTACAATCTGCGTACGACGTTCGTCGCCAAATTTCTTCTTGGCATCGAGGAGTTCTGTTTTTACGATTTCCATGACTTTATGTTCATCTGCCAGGACGCTGCGCAGGTAAGCGATGCGTTTTTCCAATTCAGCATATTCTTCTTCGATTTTTTCGCGTTCCAAACCGGTCAGACGGCGCAGACGCATGTCGAGGATGGCAATGGCCTGTTTTTCGCTGAGGCCGAACTGGCTCATCAAGGACTGTTTGGCAATGTCATCCGTCGCTGATTCGCGGATCGTCTTGATGACTTCGTCGATGTGGTCCAGGGCAATGAGCAGGCCTTCCAAGATGTGTGCCCGTGCCAGGGCCTTGTCGAGTTCAAACTTGCTGCGGCGGGTAATGACGTCTTTCTGATGGTCGAGATAGTAGTTCAGGATCTGTTTGAGCGTCAAGACGCGCGGATGACCGTCGACGAGGGCCAGCATGATGACGCCGAACGTTTCCTGGAGCTGCGTGTGTTTATACAATTTATTCAGGACGATATCGGGATTGACATCGGCCCGCAATTCGACGACGATGCGCATGCCTTTGCGGTCCGATTCATCGCGCAGCGCCGTGATGCCGTCGATTTCCTTGTTACGGGACAGGTCGGCAATGGATTCGATGACCCGCGCCTTGTTGACCTGATAGGGGATTTCCGTCACGACGATGCGATGTTTCCCTTTATTCATCGGTTCGATGGTCGCGCAGGACCGCATCTTGATGCTGCCCCGGCCCGTCGAATAAGCCTTGATGATGCCATCGCGGCCCATGATTTTAGCTCCCGTCGGGAAATCAGGGCCTTTGATTTTGGTCATGATTTCTTCCAGACTAGCTTCAGGATTGTCGATGAGCAGGACACAGCCGTCGATGACTTCGCCTAAATTATGAGGCGGAATATTCGTCGCCATGCCGACGGCGATCCCGGCAGAGCCGTTGACCAGGAGGTTCGGGATCTTCGACGGCAGGACCGTCGGTTCCTGCAAGGAACCATCATAGTTCGGCATGAAATCGACCGTTTCTTTGTCGATATCCTCCAGCATTTCACCAGTAATCTTCGCCATACGGACTTCAGTATAACGCATGGCAGCGGCCGAGTCGCCGTCGACGGAACCGAAGTTGCCGTGACCATCGACTAAGGGGTAACGCGTCGAGAAATCCTGGGCCAGGCGGACGGTCGCATCATAGACGGAGCTGTCGCCATGGGGGTGATATTTACCTAAAACTTCACCGACAATACGGGCCGATTTCTTATAGGGCTTGTTCGGCGTCATGCCCGCTTCATGCATGGCATAGAGAATACGCCGATGAACCGGCTTCAGCCCATCGCGTACATCCGGCAGGGCACGAGTGATGATGACACTCATGGCATAGTCGATGTACGACGTCTGCATTTCACTTTCCAGACAAACCGGCACAATTTTATCTACTTGTTGTTCGTCCACAAATTTCACCTCATATACAAACTGAAAATAACTGCCGGCCAGCAAAAGACCCGCAGTCCGAATCGTTGTCGTCTATATGGCAGCCCGTCAAATGAACAAATGGGCGCATACGATTATATTATAACAAATATTTCCCGTTTTCTCTAGAGGCGCAAAAAAACTTGTTTCCGCCTGCCTTATCAGGCTGAGGGAAACAAGTTCTTTAGGGGTTAGGGATTAGGGGTCAGGGATTAGGGGTTAGGGATTAGGGGTCAGGGATTAGGGGTTAGGGGTTAGGGGTTAGGGGTTAGGGATTAGGGGTTAGGGGTTAGGGGTTAGGGATTAGGGGCTAGGGGCTAGGGGCTAGGGGTTAGGGGTTAGGGGCTAGTAGCTGGAGGAGTGGCTCGCAGAGTAGCAACCTGCTCCCCCCTCTTATTTCTTATTGCTGTATCTCCAGATTTTCATTTTTTCAGCTTCTTTGATGAGGTCTTCCCGGAAGTCCGGATGGGCGATGCTGATGAGGCGTTCGGCCCGTTCCCATGTCGAAGCGCCCATGAGGTTGACCATGCCGTATTCCGTAGCGACCCAGTTGACCTGCGACCGCGGGTCTGTAACCGTTGTCCCCGGTGCCAGCGTCGGGATGATGCGCGATTCATCGCGGCCGGTCTTCTTGTTGTGGAACGTCGACCGCAGGGCGATGATGCTCTTGCCGCCACGGGAGCGGTAAGCCCCGTCGGTGAAATCGAGCTGGCCGCCGCTGCCACTGATTTGATGGGTTCCGGCCGATTCAGACGATACCTGGCCGAAGAGGTCGATGTCGATGCAGTTGTTGATGGAAATGAAATTATCCATTTGGGAAATGATGAAGGGATCGTTGATGACGTCTACCGGATAGGCTGCCAGGAAGGGGTTATCGTCCATCCAGTCATAGAGTTCCTGCGTCCCCAGGGCAAAGGCCCAGCTGACCTTATCACGGCAGAAGGTTTTGCGGCGGTTCGTGAGCTGGCCGTGTTCATACATGAGGCGGAAGGCGTCGACGAGCATTTCCGTATGGACGCCCAAATCTTTCAGGTCCGATTCGGCCAATAAAGCACCGATGGTATTGGGCAGGCTGCCGATGCCGAGCTGCAGCGTCGCGCCATCGGGAATCTGCTGGACGATGGTCTTGGCGATTCGGGCGTCGATGTCGTCGCCTGTCGTAAAGGGAATCGTCGCCAAAGGATGATTGCCGTATTCGACGATGCCGTCGATATCGCTGATATGGATGCATTCGCCGCGGCCGCCGAGGACTCGGGGCATCGCTTCATTAACTTCGACGATGACTTTCTTCGCTTTCTTGGTAATGGCTTCCGTTGCCGAAACGGCCGGACCGAAATTAAAGAAGCCGTGTTTATCCATGGGGCCGACGGTAATCAAAGCCACGTCGACGTCGAGGAGGTCACGGTACATCGACGGCTTGTTGCGGTAACACATGGGGATGAAGTTCATCTGGCCGAGGGCGCATTTTTTCCGGTCATAGCCGCTCATATGCCAGTTCATGGCCGTGAAAGCCTTGCGTTCCGGGTCTTGTTCGACGATTTGACGCGGTGCCACGGTCAGGCACATGCGGACTTTGACATCCTGCAATTCATCGCGGCGCGCTGCCAGAGCCTGGTCGAGGAGGATCGGCTGGGTCGTGCCCATGCCGTAATCGACCCAGTCTCCCGATTTGACCACTTTTACCGCCTCTTCCGGCGTCATCAATTTCTGTCTGTACATATCTGTCCATTGGGACATAAAAACCACCCTTTCATCTGTATGTATTTTCTTTAGTACGACGTTTTACGTTTGCTTATATCCTTATTATACGCCGCCAGGAACGCCATGGCAAGGCGTTTAAGTAAAAGGACGTATGCTGTTTTGGCATATATTTGCAAGGACTAGCAGTTAGGGGTTAGGGGTTAGGGGTTAGCGGTTAGGGGTTAGGGGCTAGGGGCTAAGGGGTAGCGGTTAGCGGTTAGCGACTCGTGGTTCGTGGTTAGTAGTTAGTGGTTCGTAAAAAAAAGGAGCTGTCGCATCGCGACAGCTCCTTTCAAGTTGTTAGTGGCTAGTTGTTAGTTGTTAGCGGATGGGTT
>NZ_JBHYRR010000057.1:0-4295 GCF_047974155.1 Megasphaera jansseni
GCCAGGCGTTCGGCGTCGTTTTGCAGAAAAGTCCGGGCGGCATCTACGGCTTTATGGATGGCTTCGTCGCTCATGATCAGTTCCCCCTTTTCGTCATCACTAAGCTGATTGGCAAAGTAGGCCAACCAGCGTTCCATTTTCGTCATGTCACAGATTCGCTTCTTCGGCGATTTCGTATATTTCGGGATTTCCAGGAAATGGAATACCAAATCTTTATTCAGGCGGTCGCCCGTCTCAGCGTTGTAAATACTCCACATGGAATGGGCTTCTTCCTGCGGCAGCAGGTTGAACCGCAACAGGTTGATGGTAATGCAGGGCTTCAAGTCCTGATAAGCTCCGCCTGGCGGCAGCGACAACAAGTACAAGCGCGCCCAATAGCACATGGTCCGGCGTTGCATGTTTTTCTGATTGGCAATCTGGACTTCGATATCGACTTGTTCGCCTGTGTCCAAGGTACAGGCCACGTCGAGGCGGGTTAGTTTTTCATCGTAATTGTCCGGGACGTTTTCCGTCGGCGTAAAGACGATGTCCGTAATCGGATGACCCAAGTCTTCGGCGGCGATGGCGTTGAGGAAATCAATGGTAATGAGTTTCCGTTCCGGCCGACCGAAGATGAACTTGAACAAGACGTCATTCATGGGATTGAAATTCTTTTCCGTCAACTCCGGGAAATACGTGCGATAGCGGATTTCATTGGCAGTCAGTTGCTTTTTCAACAGATTCACCATTCCTTTCTTCATTATATCATGAAACACAACGAACAGGATATATCCTAACTCCATGATACAACAGAAAAAGGACAGCTCTGAAAAACTTAATCGTTTTCTAATCGTTTTGAACCAAATCCCCTAATATTTAAGGAAATGTTAATGTAGATTAGGGCCTGACGGCCCCGCCGGTCGCAGGCCGCAGTTCGCAGGCCGTATTGGAATCAGATGCCGCTTTGCGGTGACAGACTCAGAATAACAACATCGCCTCGAATGACCCTCGGCTCGTGAAAAAATAGTGGCTCGTGGTTCGTGGCTCGTAAAAGCCTGCCATTATACTCGAAAAGGCTGTGATGAAATCTCGCAACGGGCCGCACAAGGCTCCCTTTATAGGGGAGCTGGCCGCCAAAGGCGGTCTGAGAGGTTAAAGGTCGGCCCCTACGCACAGGGCCGCTGGCCGTGTTTTTTTTTGCGAACTGCGACCGGCCACCTGCGGCCTGCGTGTATTTCAAAAGGACTGCCTGCGATGGTAAAAACCTTCATGTGGCAGTCCTTGTTCCCTATCTACTGAATTCCATATTCTTTAAAAAGTTTTGCACGAAAATCAGCATCAGTTGCGGCTTTGTTGGCATCATCGTAACGCTGTTCTCCCAACAGTCGTTGCATCAAAATTCCCCAGCGTTCATTAGCAATGGCTTGGCCTTCTTCGCGTCCCTTGGCTTCCCCTTCTTTACGACCTTTGGCTTCTCCCTCTTTACGGCCTTTGGCTTCTCCCTCTTTACGGCCTTTGGCTTCGCCTTCTTTACGACCCCTGGCTTGCCCCTCTTCAAAGGCATCGCGATGGTCCGAATTATAATCTAGGATGGCGAGTTCCCGGTTAATGTAGGCCAGGCGTTCGGCGTCGTTTTGCAGAAAAGTCCGGGCGGCATCTACGGCTTTATGGATGGCTTCGTCGCTCATGATTAGTTCCCCCTTTTCGTCATCACTGAGCTGGTTGGCAAAGTACGCCAGCCAGCGTTCCATTTTCGTCATGTCACGAATTCGCTTCTTCGGCGATTTCGTATATTTCGGGATTTCCAGGAAATGGAATACCAAATCTTTATTCAGGCGGTCGCCCGTCTCAGCGTTATAAATGCTCCACATGGAGTGCGCTTCTTCTTGCGGCAGCAAGTTGAAACGCAACAAGTTAACGGTAATGCAGGGCTTCAAGTCCTGATAAGCGCCACCGGGCGGCAGCGATAACAAGTACAAGCGCGCCCAGTAGCACATGGTCCGGCGCTGCATGTTTTTCTGATTGACAATCTGGACTTCGATATCGACTTGTTCGCCCGTATCCAAGGTACAGGCCACGTCGAGACGCGTCAATTTTTCATCGTAATTGTTCGGGACGTTTTCCGTCGGCGTAAAAACGATGTCCGTAATCGGATGACCCAAGTCTTCGGCGGCAATGGCATTGAGGAAATCAATGGTAATAAGTTTGCGTTCCGGTCGGCCAAAGATGAACTTGAACAAGACGTCGTTCATGGGATTGAAGTTCTTTTCCGTCAACTCCGGGAAATACGTGCGATAGCGGATTTCATTGGCAGTCAGTTGCTTTTTCAACAGATTCACCATTCCTTTCTTCATTATATCATGAAACACAACGAACAGGATATATCCTAACTCCATGATACAACAGAAAAAGAACGGTTCTGAAAAACTTAATCGTTTTCTAATCGTTTTTGAATCAAATCCAAAATATTTAAGGAAATGTTAATGTAGATTAGGGCCTGACGGCCCCGCCGGTCGCAGGCCGCAGGCCACCTCGGATTCAAATGCCGCTGCGCGGCAACAAGTTCAAATGAACTACATCGCCTCGAGTGACCCTCGGCTCGTGAAAAAATAGTGGCTCGTGGTTCGTGGCTCGTGGCTCGTAAAAGCCTGCCATTATACTCGAAAAGGCTGTGATGAAATCTCGCAACGGGCCGCACAAGGCTCCCTTTATAGGGGAGCTGGCCGCCAAAGGCGGTCTGAGAGGTTAAAGGTCGGCCCCTACGCACAGGGCCGCTGGCCGTGTTTTTTTGCGGTCTGCGACCGGCCACCTGCGAACTGCGTGTATTTCAAAAGGACTGCCTATGATGGTAAAAATACTTCATGTGGCAGTCCTTGTTTATTATCAGCTAAATATCATACTTCTTAAAGAGTTTTTCACGGAAATCAGCATCAGATGCGGCTTTGTTGGCATCGTCGTAACGCTGTTCTCCCAACAGTCGTTGCATCAAAATTCCCCAGCGTTCATTAGCAATGGCTTGGCCTTCTTCGCGTCCCTTGGCTTCTCCCTCTTTACGACCTTTGGCTTCGCCTTCTTTACGACCCCTGGCTTGCCCCTCTTCAAAGGCATCGCGATGGTCCGAATTATAATCTAGGATGGCGAGTTCCCGGTTAATGTAGGCCAGGCGTTCGGCGTCGTTTTGCAGAAAAGTCCGGGCGGCATCTACGGCTTTATGGATGGCTTCGTCGCTCATGATCAGTTCCCCCTTTTCGTCATCACTGAGCTGATTGGCAAAGTAGGCCAACCAGCGTTCCATTTTCGTCATGTCACAGATTCGCTTCTTCGGCGATTTCGTATATTTCGGGATTTCCAGGAAATGGAATACCAAATCTTTATTGAGGCGGTCGCCCGTCTCAGCGTTATAAATGCTCCACATGGAGTGCGCTTCTTCTTGCGGCAGCATGTTGAAACGCAACAAGTTAACGGTAATGCAGGGCTTCAAGTCCTGATAAGCGCCACCGGGCGGCAGCGATAACAAGTACAAGCGCGCCCAGTAGCACATGGTCCGGCGCTGCATGTTTTTCTGATTGACAATCTGGACTTCGATATCGACTTGTTCGCCTGTATCCAAGGTACAGGCCACGTCGAGGCGGGTCAGTTTTTCATCGTGACTATCCGGGACATTTTCCGTCGGCGTGAAGACGATGTCCGTAATCGGATGACCCAAGTCTTCGGCGGCAATGGCATTGAGGAAATCAATGGTAATGAGTTTCCGTTCCGGTCGGCCAAAGATGAACTTGAACAAGACGTCGTTCATGGGATTGAAGTTCTTTTCCGTCAACTCCGGGAAATACGTGCGATAGCGGATTTCATTGGCAGTCAGTTGCTTTTTCAACAGATTCACCATTCCTTTCTTCATTATATCATGAAACAGAACGAACAGGATATATCCTAACTCCATGATACAACAGAAAAAGGACAGCTCTGAAAAACTTAATCGTTTTCTAATCGTTTTGAACCAAATCCCCTAATATTTAAGGAAATGTTAATGTAGATTAGGGCCTGACGGCCCCGCCGGTCGCAGGCCGCAGTTCGCAGGCCGTATTGGAATCAGATGCCGCTTTGCGGTGACAGACTCAGAATAACAACATCGCCTCGAGTGACCCTCGGCCCGTGAAAAAATAGTGGCTCGTGGTTCGTTGTCCGTGGTTCGTAAAAACCTGCCATTATACCCGAATTGGCTGTGATTGAATCTCTCTGGCGGGCTTCCCACGTGGAAGCCCCTACAGTCTAGCCTTTACGTACAGGCCGTGGGCTGTGTATTTTTTTGCGGTCCA
>NZ_JBHYRR010000058.1:0-4277 GCF_047974155.1 Megasphaera jansseni
TACTACTGCTGCCGGAAACAATGTCACCAACTATGGCCTGTCCTTAGCGAACAGCATCACTATCGGCAAGGGAGAAAAGAGCCACCCGATCGTGATTGATGGCAATAAAGGCGAAATCACAGGCCTGACCAATAAGACGCTCGACGTTGAAGGATTTGCTACGAAAGGCAGAGCGGCAACGGAAGAACAGCTGAAAGAAGTCAACAGCAAAGCAACAGCAGCTAAGACGACTGTTACCGCAGGCAAGAACATCGAAGTTAAAGGCCAATCCGATGAAAATGGCAGCGCGTATACTGTAGGCTTGACAGATGACGTCAGCCTTGGTAATGGTGCAATCCAGCTGAACGGTTCCGATGGTTCCATCAGTGCTACTTCGGGTACGTCCAGCCTGAACTTCAATGACAAAGGCTTGTCCCTCAGCAATGGCACGAACTCGACGGTCATCAACGGCGGCACGATTACTGTCAATGGCGGGGAATCCGTTATCAGTGGTACACAGGCAACCTTTGGCAAGATTAAATTGAATGCTGAAAGTGGTTCGACGATTACCGGCTTGACTAATACGACGACGAAGTACGATGGTTTTGCAACGGCTGGCCGGGCCGCAACGGAAGAACAGCTGAGTGAAGTGGCAGGCAAGGCAAGCGAAGCTATCGAGACGGCTGGCCAAGGCTGGAACCTGACGACTAACGGTAAAGATGCTAGCAAGACTAACATCAAACCGGGCGGCACAGTAGATTTCTCCAGCGGCAATGACAATCTGGTCATCAGCAATGCTGGCGCAGACCTCTCGTTCTCCCTCAGTGACAATCTCGACCTGACCAATAATAAAGATAAGAAGGGCAGCGTCAAAGTCGGTGAAAATACGGCATTGAGCAATGAACTTCTCCAGGTCGGCAAAGACGTTTCCCTCACGGCCAGTGCGCTTAACGTAGGCAACTCGTCCTTGACGACAAATGCCCTCATGGTCGGCGGCTTCACCTACATCGACTCCAATGGCCTCAATGCCAATAACCGGGTTATCTCCAACGTAGCAGCCGGTGTTGCGGATACGGATGCAGTCAACGTCGGTCAGCTCAAATCGGCTATCAGCAGTTCGCAGGTTTCCATCAAGGCAGGAACTGGCATTATCGTGGAAAAGACCGGTTCGTCCTACACCATCAAGACCAACATCGAAGGACTTTCCAATGAACAAGGTGCCATTACTGTTTCTACCGACCCTGATTCTTCCGTAGTTACTGATTCCTCCACTACCTCGACTTCTCGTGCAAGACGGATGAATACACTCCTTCTGGCAGAAGAGGCAGTACCTCAGACGACTACGGATGTGGGAGATAAATTGTATGTGGAACCATCTCTGAATGCATCCACTATTAATTCGGAAGACGGCTATGTTGTCTTAAACAATGGTGACGAAATCAATATCCATGGTGATGATGATAGCATCACAACGAACGTTACGCAGAAGAAGAACGATGCTGGAAAAACGATTGATACGCTCAGCATTCAGATGAACAAAGACATCAAGGTAGATAGCATTACGGCAAAAACGGGAGACACGATTACCTTCAATTCTAAGATCGACATGAACAGCCAGAAGATTACCAACCTGGCTGATGGCGAAATCGCTGAAGGTTCGACAGATGCCGTCAATGGCGGACAGCTCTACAACACGAATCAGGCCGTCATTGCCAACGCGGAAAACATCAACAGCCTGAGCCATTCGCTCAACAAGCTGGACAGCCGCATCAATCGCGTCGGTGCTGGCGCAGCCGCTCTGGCAGCCCTCCATCCGCTCGACTTTGACCCGGACAACAAGTGGGACTTCGCAGCTGGTTATGGCAACTATGCCGGCGCCAATGCCGTCGCTATCGGTACCTACTATCGCCCGAACGAAAACACCATGTTCAGCATCGGTGGCAGCTTCGGCGGCGGTGAAAACATGATCAACGCCGGCGTCAGCTTCAAACTCGGCAGCGGTGGCAGCGGTATCACGACGTCCAAGACGGTCATGGCTAAGAAGATTAAAGAACAAGATGAACTCCTGAAAGCACAGGATGCTAAGATGAAAGAACAAGACGAAAAGATTGCTAAACTGGAAGCTCTCGTAGCCCAGCAAGGCGAAATGATTCAGCAGGCACTTGGCAAGAAATAGTGCCATAGCGATGAGGTTGTCGCACCAAGTCAAGATTACTTGAGGCGACAACCTCATTTTTTTTCGCAGGCCGCAGGTGGCAGTTCGCAGGCCGCCTCGGATTCAGATGCGGCGTTCCGCCGCAACAGGTTCATGAAATGAACGCAGTTCGCAGGTCGCAAAAAATACGGCCTGGGTGGCCGTATTGTAGGGGCTTCCTGTAGGAAGCCCGCCAGAGAGATTCGACCACAGCCGATTCGAGTATGATGGCAGGCTTTTACGAGCCACGAGCCACGAACCACGAACAACGAGCCACGAGCCACTAATTTCTCTTTTGGTTGTAAATGCAACAGAAATGTTCCTTTCTTTTTGTTATACTTTATGTGTACTCGATGAGAGCAGAGAATTACGAATCACCCATTCAATTTATATGTATGAGATACAGGAGGTTTTCCCCATGACTAAAGAAAAACAGATGTTTTGTTTCCAGTGTGAACAGACCGCTATGGGTACTGGCTGTACCGGCTGTGCCGGTGTTTGTGGCAAATCGGCAGTAGAAGCCGGCTTGCAGGATGTTTTGACCGGCGCACTCGTCGGCTTGGCCCGTACCTGTCAGACTGCCGCTCCGACGGCTAAGACCTATCGCACGATCCTCGAAGGCATGTTCACGACCATTACCAACGTCAACTTCAACACGACGACGACTCAGGCTATGATCGACAAAGTTCACGCCGAAGCCGCTGCTCTTTCGTCCACTCCCGCAGCTGACTACGACATGAACCAGATGTGGAACGCTGATGAAGATATCCGTTCCCTCAAATCGCTCATCCTCTTTGGTATGCGCGGCATGGCTGCTTATGCTTATCATGCTCTCATGCTCGGCAAATCGAGCGAAGAAGTCGATGATTTCTTCGTCAAAGGCTTGTCGGCTATCGGCGAAGACTGGGGCATGGATGAACTCCTTCCGATTGTCATGGAAACAGGCAAAGTCAACTTGACCTGCATGGCCCTCCTCGATGAAGCCAATACTTCTACTTATGGCACCCCGGTTCCGACGACGGTTCCCTTGACCGTTGAAAAAGGCCCGTTCATCGTCGTCACCGGTCACGACCTGAAAGACTTGGAACTCCTCCTCAAACAGACCGAAGGCAAAGGCATCAATATCTACACGCACGGCGAAATGCTCCCGGCTCATGCTTATCCGGAATTGAAGAAATACAAACACCTCAAAGGCAACTTCGGTACGGCTTGGCAGAACCAGCAGAAAGAATTCGACGGCGTTCCCGGCGCTTTCTTGTTCACGACGAACTGCCTCATGCCGCCTCGTAAATCCTACATCGACCGCGTCTTCACGACGGAAGTCGTTTCCTTTGACGGCGTAACTCATATCGGCGAAGACAAAGATTTCACGCCGGTCATCGAAAAAGCCCTGGAACTCGGCGGCTATGCAGAAGACCAGCACTTCACCGGCATCAACGGCGGCAGCACCGTTACGACAGGCTTTGGCCATGGTACGGTCCTCTCCGTAGCTGACAAAGTCATCGACGCTGTCAAAGCCGGCGCTATCAAACACTTCTTCCTCGTCGGCGGCTGCGATGGCGCTCGTCCGGGCCGTAACTACTACACGGAATTCGTCAAACAGACCCCGGCTGATACCGTCGTCCTTACCCTGGCTTGCGGCAAATACCGCTTCAACGACCTCGACCTCGGCACTATCGGCGGCTTGCCGCGCATCATGGATATGGGCCAGTGCAACGACGCTTACAGCGCTATCCAGGTAGCTGTCGCTTTGGCAAAAGCCTTCGACTGCGGCGTAAACGACCTGCCTTTGACCCTGGTCCTCTCTTGGTACGAACAGAAAGCCGTCTGCATCCTCTTGACCCTCCTCTCCTTGGGCATCAAGAACATCTACCTCGGCCCGACACTGCCGGCCTTCGTCTCCAAGAATGTCCTCAACTACTTAGTAGAAAACTTCAACATCACCCCGATTAGCACACCGGAAGCTGACCTCAAAAAGATTTTGGGATAAGAGACCGTTTCGGCTGCAGGCCGCTCGGAATTAAATGAAAAGGGGCTGTCGCACGAAGGTTTTTGCCATCATGCGAGGCCCCTTCAACTTAAAAGTTTTTCGTTCGTAGTTCAT
>NZ_JBHYRR010000059.1:0-4193 GCF_047974155.1 Megasphaera jansseni
AGAACGACCATAAAGCTATGATATTTTTGCATACATAAAAAGAGCCTGTGCACGATTACGTGCGACAGGCCCTTTTTTACCTCTTCGTACCAACGATTATGGGCCAATTCTGGGGACGGGCCTGTAAAGGCTTTCCCGGCCTGCTCATCGCCCATCAATTGCCAGCGCAGCCAGGCCGTGACGTAACCATCGCATTCATAGAGCGTCTGTCCATGCTCAGCGCCTTTGCGCCGGGCCATGACTTTCGGCGAAGGAATCTGGTCGTACAGCGAGGTCATGTCTTTTTCCGGCAATACCAGTTTCATTTCAAAATCGCCCTGGGTACCTGCCAGTATCAGGATAGGGGTCCGTACCGCCTTGGGATCATAGTCCCAGTGCAGGGAACGGGCCAGCTGTTCGTTCGTCGGGGACAGGGCCACAGCCGTCCGATAGACGGCATGGTGCGGCTGCGAAGTGATGGCGTTGAACACGCCGGCGCCGCCCTGGGAATGGCCGGAGATGCCGATGCGTTCTTCGGCGATGCGGCCATAGAACGGGCTTTGCGGGTCCCGGTTGAGGGCCAGGAGTTTTTCCGTCGTCTTGTCGGCCGATGCGCCCGTACCAGTGCCGGGGTCTTCATTGCCGATGACGACGAAGCCCCACGAAGCCAGGTGTTCAAACAGCGCCGGATAGCGGGTCGCCGGCGTACCGGACCCGTTGACCATGATGACGGCCGGATAGGCCTGCTTCGTCCCGGTCAACGCAGACGGATAATAGATTTCATACTGTGCCATCGGGCTGGGAGCCGGGAGCACTTCATGAGATACCGCATCCGGTCCCGCTGCCAGATACGTGCGTTCGATATCGCCGCCGGTCTTTACGGTCTTCGTATAATCGTCGGGGACGACCCGGCTGTTCATCAAGTGCTGCAAGAGCTTCTGCCATACCCCGCCTTTGGCCGGTGAAGCTGTCTTTTGCGTCTGAACGGGATGGGCCTGCGATGAAGCCGGCGTTTCTGGAACAGCCGTGGCGCCGGCCGGCGCCCCTGAAATCAGGCCGGTGAACAGCAGGGTGAGGCCAATCCGTCCCATCCACGATGATATCCTTTTCAAAAAATCAACCTTCTTTTAACGTCTTCTTGAAGAAATCAGCGACAGCCTTGGCGGCGCCATCCGTATCTTTCGTGAAGGAGTGGTCTTCCCCATCGACGAGATGGACCTGTCCCTTGAAATAGATGCGCTGGTAGCGCAGGCTGTACGTATACGGAACAACCGTATCGCCAGTACCATGAATCATGTAGGCCGGACCCTGGTACTGCGAAGCCGTTTCATAAATAGGCAGGTCCCGCGCCGTCTTTACATAGTTGGCGCCCAGCTTGAGGCCTTTGAAGATAGGGATTTCAGCCGGCGGATTGAGGGAATCATAAGTCGTGCCGAAGAGGCTGCCGCGGATGGCGTCTTCCCGCAGGACAGCCGCCGGCGCCATCAGGGCCAGGGCTTTGACTTTCTGCGTCCCCAGTTCACCAGCCGTCATGCTGGCGACGACACCACCCTGGGAATGACCGGCCAGGGAGATGGAGGTCACACCGGGCAGCCGGCTGGCATATTCATAAACGTGCTTGGCATCTTCGATTTCATTGGGCACGGTCATGTCCTGGAAACGGCCTTCACTCTGGCCATGGCCATTGAAGTCGAAACGGATCGAGGCGATGCCGTCTTTTTCCAGATCATCGGCCAGCTTGGTCAGGAGCGGCCGGTTCTTGTCTGCCGTAAAGCCATGCATGATGATGACCATAGGATATTCTTTTTGATTATCCGGTGTCTGGACGACCGCTGCCAGTTTGCCATGGTCCCCATGGATAGTAACGGCCTGGCTCTTAGCCTGACTTATACCGGCTCCCATCGTAAAGGTACTCAGGGCCAGCACCGACAGGGCCAGCATTTTTTTGAAAGAAATCATGATATTCAGCCTCCAAATCATGTAAACAATGACATTTATTCGATGAATTTCATTGTACGCTCTTTTAATTGACATGTCAATTAAAAGATAAAACGCTATTTCATCGACCTCCGTCCCAGCCCAGTGATTTTTGACTCCCATAGCTACGGCAGCCATTCGCTGCTGTGGCAGCAGATGGCTATGAGGTCCTGCATGGGCTGGGTCAGGTATTTATTTTGATGGTGTACCAGGCGGAACTGGCGCTTGAATTCGAGGCCCGGCATGGGGAGTTCGACCAGGCGGCCCGCTTTGATTTCGTCCTGCACCAGACGGCGGGACAGGACGGATAAGCCCAAATTGGCCATGACCGCTTTCTTGATGGCCTCGGAGTTATTGTAGACGCCGACGACCCGGCAGGTCAGGTGGTGTTCTTCCAGGACGCGCTCAAAGAGGTCCCGCGTGCCGCTTCCCTGTTCGCGGACGAAGACGGGCATGCCGTCCAGGTCCTGCGGGGTCTCGATGGCCTTATGGCTCCACTCGTTGTCCGGCGAAGCGATGAGGGTCAGATAGTCCGTGATGATGGGCCGGGACACGAGGTACGGCGACTGCACCCGCCCTTCGACCAGGGCCAGGTCCAGTCTATCTTCCATCAGGAGCTGTTCCAGTTCCTCCGTATTGTGGATAGCCGACAGGATGTCCCATTCAGGATGTATCTGACGACAATGCGTCAGGAGTTCGACCAGGAAGATGTCGCCGATGGTGATGCTGACGCCCAGGCGGATGGGCAACTGATGCTGCATGGCCGTCATGCTCTCTTCGGCCTGCTGGCAGAGTGACAGGATCTGATAGGCATACTGTTTCAAGTTCTCTCCGGCTGGCGTCAGGAAGATATGCCGGCCCAGGCGCTCGAACAGGAGCAGGCCATAATGGGCTTCCATTTCATGGATAGCCTGGGTGACCGATGGCTGGCTGATGTGGAGCTGCCGGGCGGCCTGGGTCATGTTCAGGGTTTTACAGACTGCCAGGAAAATGCGGAAATGGCGCAGGGTCATGAGGTTCTCCTCCTTTATTCATAGGTAAATGCTTATGGTTTATATTATATCCTAGTATTTTACTTATGAAAAGGGACAGACTATACTGGATGCATCTCAAATTTCAGTATAGGAGTGACATCATCATGCATTTATCCACTATGATCGACTGGCGCCACGCCCTGCTCGGCGTCGTCCTGACCCTGGCTTGTTCCCTGGCCGGTCAGTCCTTAGCCTCCCTGCCGGGCTTTTCCCTCATCGGCCATCTGGTCCTGGCCCTGCTGCTGGGCATGGCCATCCAGGTCTGCCGTCCGGTCACGCTGGCAGCCCGGGAAAGCACGGGCTTCATTGCCAATAAATTTCTCCGGGCCGGCATCATTCTCCTGGGCTTCAAACTCAACCTCATCCTCCTGGTCAGCGCCGGCATGAAGAGCCTCATCGCCGCCATCTTCGTCGTGGCCATCATGATTCCCCTGAACTATGCCGTCGCCCGCTTCCTGCGCGTCGACCACACCCTGGCCCTGCTCACGGCCTGCGGCTGCAGCATCTGCGGTGCCGCCGCCGTCATGGGCGTGTCGGGAACGCTCAAGGCCAAAGCCGACCAGTCCGTCCTGGCCGTGGCCATCGTGGCCATCCTGGGCACGGTCTTCACGCTCATCGAAGTCTTCGCCCAGCCCTTCCTGGGCTTTACCGACAGCCAGTTCGGCGTCATGGCCGGCCTCAGCCTCCATGAAATCGCCCACGCCGTCGCCGCCGGCGGCAGTGCCGGCCCAGTTGGGACAGACAGCGCCATCATCACCAAATTGTCCCGCGTCCTGCTCCTGGCCCCGGTCGCCATCATCCTGGGCATTGGCGAAGCCTGGCGCCAGCGCCGTCAATCGGGAGATACAAACCAGAAACTCAAAGTCCCCATCCCCTGGTTCATGGGCGGCTTCATCGCAGCCAGTGCCATCGGCTCCTATATCCCGGCCATCGGATTCGCCGTCCCCATGCTGGTCAAGGCCGCTTACCTCATCCTGGGCATGGCCATGGCCGCCCTGGGCCTGAACGTCAACTTCGCCGTCATCGCCAAAGAAGGCACCCGCCCCATGGGCGGCGCCCTCTTCTGCTCCTTTATCCTTTTAGGACTGGCCTGGTTCATCGTACATACGTGGTTTTAGAAAATGCCAAAAGGGGCTGTCGCATTAAGCCATTTTGGCTTCGTGCGACAGCTCTCTTTTTTTGCTCTATTTCATCTTTCTATTC
>NZ_JBHYRR010000005.1:0-113336 GCF_047974155.1 Megasphaera jansseni
TAATCCCATACGACAAACGATGAACGACCTACGATCAACGTAAAAAGAGGCTGTCTTAATGCGACAGCCTCTTTTTGTAATGGCAAACAACCTCTCAGTCAGCTACGCTGCCAGCTCCCCTATAAAGGGAGCCTTAAGCCTCTCCTGATAGGAGAGGTGGCCCATAGGGCCGGAGAGGTTGCCTTTTGCCGCCCCTGGGACGGCCCCTACGGATGCGGTCCTTGGGACTGCGACGGCCGGCGAACTGCGGCCGGCGTTTTTAAAAATGGAAGGTTACGCCGGCGCCGACGCCATGTTCGTTGTCGCCGTCTTCGGGCATGTAGTTATGGTAATTGACGTTCAGGCCCCAGCCGAAGGCGATGTTGTAATTGAGGCCAGCCTGGGCTTCGGCGAAGTGCGAGCCCTTGACGTAGGTCGCATAGGGCTGGAGGCCGAGGATGTGTGGTGCGGCGACGCCGATGCCGCCGTAGAAGGATGTCGAGCTCGACTGATTGTCAATATTATTGCGCCAGCCGCCGAGGAGCTGGACTTTCGAGCCGATGACGTTGTATTTGGCGTAGATGTCGTTCTGGTTGCCGTACTGGTCGCGGTCGGCCCGTTTATAGCCGATCGTCGTCCGCGGCAGGACTTTGGCTTCAGCGTACTGTTCTTTCGTGCCGACGCCGAGGCTGACACCGGCTTCGGGCAGGACAGACAGGGCAAAGGCCTGGGGCAGGGCGAGGGCCGTGCAGGCCAGTAAGGCGAAGGTCAGTTTCTTTAACATGTGAATCGCTCCTTTACGAAAAAAATCATTTCAATTCCAATCCGACCGGGCAGTGGTCGCTGCCGGTGATATCGGTATAGATGGCGGCTTTTTCCAGGCGGTCATCGAGGTCCTGCGTGGTCAGGAAGTAGTCGATGCGCCATCCGGCGTTGTTTTGACGGGCTTTGAAGCGGTAGCTCCACCACGAATAGATGCCGGTCACGTCGGGGTAGAAGTAGCGCCACGTATCGGTGAAGCCCGACGCCAGGAGGTCGGTCATCTTCTGCCGTTCTTCGTCGGAGAAGCCGGCGTTCTTATGATTGGTCTTGGGGTTCTTGAGGTCGATTTCTTCGTGGGCTACGTTGAGGTCGCCGCAGACGATGACCGGCTTGTCCTGGTGCAGGCTGAGCAGGTACTGGCGGAAGTCGTCTTCCCATTTCATGCGGTACGGCAGGCGGGCCAGCTCGCTCTGGGAATTGGGCGTATAGCAGGTCACGAAGTAGTATTCCGGGAATTCCAGGGTGATCAGGCGCCCTTCGTGGTCGTGCTCGTCGATGCCCATGCCGTAGCGGACGGACAGGGGAGACAGGCGGGTGAAGATGGCCGTGCCGCTGTAGCCTTTGCGGTCGGCGTAGTTCCAGTATTGTTCATAGCCCGGCAGGTCCAGGTCGATCTGGCCGGCCTGGAGTTTCGTTTCCTGCAGGCAGAAGACGTCGGCATCGAGGGCCTGGAAGGTATCCATGAAACCTTTCTTCATGGCCGCCCGCAGGCCGTTGACGTTCCAGGAAATAAATTTTGTCATGTAAATCACCTTTCTTCCTTATATATCTAGGATATTGATACATTTTTTGTTATAATGAATATAAACTATAACAATGATGACGTACAGCCATGGAATAGCGTGTATGGAATCACGCATACTCGTCCTTATTGTATAAAATCGCTGTGCGATTGTCAAAATAATGAAGCAGGTGATAGTATGGCAGTACATGAATTGGCAGGTACCAAAGTAAGAAAAGAAGATTACATTGATTTGAAAGCCATCGCTGCGGCATATCATACGACGCATCCCGATGTCTCGGATCCTCATCAGCAGGTCCGTTTCGGCACGTCCGGCCATCGTGGCCAGGCCGGCAACGGCAGCTTTACTCAGGACCACGTAGCGGCCATTACCCAGGCCGTCTGCAACTTCCGCAAACAGTTCGGTGCCGAAGGGCCGTTGTTCGTCGGCGAAGATACCCATTACTTGTCGAAACTGGCTTATGAAACGGTCTTGTCCGTCCTGGCAGCCAATGGCGTCACGGCGTACGTCGACAGCGTTGGCGATTTCGTGCCGACTCCGTCTGTCTCGCGGGCCATCCTGCGCTATAACAGCCATCGTGAAAACCGCTTGGCTGACGGCCTGATCATCACGCCGTCCCATAATCCTCCGGAACACGGCGGCATCAAGTACAATCCCATCACCGGCGGCCCGGCCGGATCGGATATCACCAAGGCTATCGAAACGGAAGCCAACCGCCTCCTGGCCGGCCACAATGAAGGCGTCCAGATGATGGCTTATGACCAGGCCAAGGACAGCGCCTTCGTCGTCCCGTATGATTACAAGGGCCTCTACGTGGCCGAATTGGACTCCATCATCGACATGGACGCCATCCGCGACGCCAAGCTGCGCATCCTGGTCAATGCCCTGGGCGGGTCGGGCATGAATTACTGGCATCAGATTTCCGAGGTGTACCACCTGGACCTGGATTTCGTCAACGATACGTATGACCCGCAGTTCACCTTCATGAATTATGACCACGACGGCAAAGTCCGCATGGACTGCTCGTCGGCTTACGTCATGTCGGCCGTCACCGGCCAGGCTTCGGATTACAACCTCATCCTGGCCAATGACCCGGACTACGACCGCTTCGGCATCGTCTCCGGCGCAGAAGGCATGATTTCGGCCAATGCCTTTTTGACCGTCGCTGCCCATTACCTCATGACACACCGCAATTTCGAAGGCCTGGGCATCGCCAAGACCGTCGTTACGACGGATATGCTCGCCCGGGCGGCCAAGCTCCTGGACATCCCGCTCTATGAAGTCCCGGTCGGCTTCAAGTATTTCGGGCCCCTCTATACGGATGGCAAGATCGCCTTTTCCGGCGAAGAAAGTGCCGGCGGCTCGTTCATCGCCAAAGACCGCAGCGTCTGGACGACCGATAAGGACGGCATGATCATGTGCCTGTTGGCTGCTGAAATCCGCGCCGTCACGGGCAAGTCGCCCATTGAATATTACAACGACCTCTGCGAAAAACTGGGACGCCCCTATACCATGCGCAGCGATGCGCCGGCAACGCTGGAGGAAAAAGCCAAAATCAGCGCCCTCACCGAAGCCGACGTCACGGAAAAGACCCTGTGCGGCAGCCCGATTACGGCCGTCCTCTCCAAGTCCCCGTACGGTGATTTCGCCATCGGCGGCGTCAAGATCACGACCGACGACGGCTGGGTCGCCGCCCGCCCATCCGGCACAGAAGACCTGTACAAATTATACGCCGAAAGCTTCGTCTCGCCCGACCAGGCCGGCAAGCTCCTGGAAGAAGGCAAGGCCCTCATCAGCAAGGCGTTGAATAAATAGGGCCCTATATATGGCAGTTTGTCGGCAATTCTATCATTTCGTATGCAGACAGTGGAATTCAGTACGCTACCTGTGCTATAATAGGGAAGCATGGAATTTAATAACGAAAAGGAGTGGACAGCTGTGAAAGTTGTAATCACCGTAGTTGGCGTGGACCGCACCGGTATCATCGCCGCCGTCAGCCAGATCATGGCAGAAAATAAAGTCAACATCTTGACAATCAATCAGGTCATTTTAGATGGTATTTTCAATATGGCCATGATCGTAGATATGGATAATTCCGACATCACCTTAGATACCTTACAGGATTTGCTCAAACAGAAGGGCGATGCCCTCGGCGTTGAAATCCGGGCGCAGAACCAGGCTATTTTTGATGCAATGCATCGTGTAGGCTAAGGAGAAATGATATGCTGACAATCCAAGACGTACTTGAAACGAATCAGATGATTCAGAAGAACAACCTTGACGTCCGCACCATTACCATGGGCATCAGCCTCCTCGACTGCTGTGCCAGCGACGGCAAGACGTTGTGCAACAATATTTACGATAAGATTACGAAATACGGTGAACACTTAGTCGAAACGGGGGAAGCCATTTCCCGCGAATACGGCGTGCCCATCATCAATAAGCGCGTATCCGTGACGCCTATCAGCCTCGTTGCCGGCGCCAGCGACCTGACGAGTTACGTCGACATCGCCCGGACCCTCGATAAGGCAGCCAAGGAAATCGGCATCAACTTCATCGGCGGTTTCTCGGCCCTCGTCGAACGGGGCATGAGCAAGGGCGATCGCATCCTCATCGATTCCATCGCCGAAAGCCTGGCCGTAACCGACCTCGTCTGCAGTTCTGTCGCCGTCAGCTCGACGAAAGCCGGCATCAACATGGACGCTGTTGCTGAAATGGGCCGCGTCTTCAAGGACCTGGCAGAACGGACGAAAGACCAGGATGCCTTAGGCTGTGCCAAACTCGTCGTCTTCTCCAATGCCGTCGAAGACAACCCCTTCATGGCCGGTGCCTTCCACGGTGTCACCAATGGCGACTCGTGCATCAGCGTCGGTGTCAGCGGCCCGGGCGTCGTCAAAGTCGCTCTGGAACAGGTAAAAGGCCAGCCCTTTGACGTCGTCGCCGAAACCATCAAGAAGACGGCCTTCAAGATCACCCGCGTCGGCCAGCTCGTCGCCATGGAAGCGTCGAAGCGCCTCAACATGCCCTTTGGCATCATCGACCTGTCCCTGGCTCCGACACCGGCTGTCGGCGACAGCGTCGCCTCGATTTTGGAAGAAATGGGCCTGGAAAGCTGTGGTGCCTGCGGTACGACGGCAGCCCTGGCGCTCCTCAACGACGCTGTTAAGAAGGGCGGCCTCATGGCTTCGTCCCGCGTCGGCGGCCTGTCCGGGGCCTTCATCCCGGTCAGCGAAGACAAGGGCATGCTCGAAGCCGTCGGCCGCGGCAGCCTGAGCCTGGAAAAACTGGAAGCCATGACCTGTGTCTGCTCGGTCGGCCTCGACATGATCGCCATCCCCGGCAATACGCCGGCATCGACCATTTCGGCCATCATTGCCGACGAAGCGGCTATCGGTATGATCAACAACAAGACGACAGCTGTCCGCGTCATCCCCGTACCGGGTAAGGACGTCGGCGACAATGTTGAATTCGGCGGCCTCCTCGGCCATTGCCCGATCATCAATGTCAATAAATACAAGTCAGATGAATTCATCGCCCGCGGCGGCCGTATCCCGGCGCCCATGCGGAGTCTGACGAACTGATAGATTAATGGAAAGTAGGCGTGTGTTGTGCTCCAATATGTTGTACCCTTTGTTATCGCATTAGTCGTTTCCTATCTCCTGACGCCGAGCGTCAAGAAACTCGCCATCAAGATCGGCGCCGTGGACCGGCCCAATGCCAGAAAGGTACATACTCATGTCATCCCGCGGCTCGGCGGGCTGGCAATCTATATCGGCTTCATGGCAGCCGTCTTGTTCTGCGTGCCTTTGCAGCATGAACTGGTCGGGATGCTCCTGGGCTGCACGGCGATCGTCGCCGTCGGCATCTGGGACGACATCTGCAATATCCCGGCCAAGGTCAAGCTCGTCGGCCAGATCCTGGCCGCCTGCATCCCCATTGCCTTTGGCATCCAGATCGAATGGCTGACCAATCCTTTTGGTGATATCATCGTCCTGCCGGAAATCATTGCCATTCCCGTGACGATTTTCTGGATCATCGGCTTCACCAATACGGTGAACCTCATCGATGGCCTCGACGGCCTGGCAGCCGGTGTCGCATTCATCGCATCCATTTCGATGTTCCTCCTGGCCTATAACCTGAACCAGTTCCTGCCGGCCCTGGTCATCGTCTCCATGGCAGGGGCCGCCCTGGGCTTCTTGCAGTACAATTTCAACCCGGCCAAGATATTCATGGGCGATACGGGTAGTATGCTCCTCGGGTATACCCTGTCCGTCGCCGCCGTGCTGGGCCTGGTCAAGACGGCAGCCACCGTGGCTCTCGTCGTGCCCATCATCGCCCTGGGCCTGCCGATCCTCGATACGATGTTTGCTATCATCCGCCGCAAGATGAGCGGCGTCCCCATCTTCCAGCCTGATAAGGGCCACCTGCATCATCGCCTGCTGGCCCTGGGCATGACACAGAAGCAAGCCGTATTAATAATGTATTTTGTCAGCATGATTCTCGGCATCGTAGCCCTCTTTGTAGCCAACGTGAGCTATAAGACGGGTATCGTGACTGTCCTGGTCGTTCTTGCCGTCATCATTTATTCGGCAAAACGCATTGGCATATTGCGCAAATCAACGACCGATTCTACCCACAAACAGTAGTGGGTGGAATCGGTTGTCTTATAAGGAGGTTTTTTTATTATGATCAAGGTAATGACTGTATTCGGTACGCGGCCGGAAGCCATCAAGATGGCGCCTGTCGTACTGGAATTACAGAAACATGCCGACCAGATCCAGACCATCGTCGCCGTTACGGCCCAGCATCGGCAGATGCTCGACCAGGTACTGGATCTCTTCCAGATTACACCGGACTATGACCTGGACATCATGTCCCAGGGCCAGACACTATATGACATCACGACCAAGTCCCTTATGGGCCTGAAAGATGTCCTGGCCAAGGAAAAGCCCGACCTGGTCCTGGTCCATGGCGACACGACGACGACTTTTGCCGGTGCCCTGGCATCGTACTACCAGCAGGTCCCGGTAGGCCACGTCGAAGCCGGTCTGCGGACAGGGGACATCTATTCGCCCTTCCCGGAAGAAATGAACCGCAAACTGACCGGTGCCATCGCCGCCATCCACTTTGCACCGACAGCCACGGCCAAGGCTAATCTGCTCAAGGAAAATGTGAATCCTTCTCATATCTATGTGACGGGGAATACCGTCATCGACGCGTTGATGACGACTGTCGCCGGCGACTATGACTTCGGCGACGACCTGAAATCCGTCGATTTCAAGAACCACCGGGTCATCCTCCTGACGACGCACCGCCGGGAAAACCTGGGCGAACCGATGCGCCACATCTATAAAGCCCTGCGCCGCATCATCGAAGAGATCCCCGATACGGAAATCGTCTTTCCCGTCCACCGCAATCCGCTGGTGCGCAAAGTCGTCGAAGAGGAACTGGCCGGCGTCGACCGCATCCACCTCATCGACCCCATGGAATATGAACCTTTTGCCAATCTCATGAGCCTGAGCAGCCTGGTCCTCACCGACTCCGGCGGCATCCAGGAAGAAGCACCGTCCCTGGGCAAACCGGTCCTGGTCCTGCGCAATACGACGGAACGGCCGGAAGCCGTCGAAGCCGGCACGGTACGCCTCATCGGCACCGACAAGGACGTCGTCTATGCCGAAACGAAGCGCCTCCTGACGGATCAGTCCGCCTACGACGCCATGAGCAACGCCGTCAATCCCTACGGCGACGGCAAGGCTTCGCAGCGCATCGTCCAGGCCATCCTCCACGTCTTTGCCGGGGAAGGGGACGTTCCAGCTGACTTCAGCCGCTAGAAATTATCTATGGCTATAATGAGAATTGTTTTTAGCTATAGTTGTATTTTTCTTAAAATTTATATTGCTTTTCCAGATTTTCCGTGCTAAAATAAGCGAATAATCGTTGCTGGCAGTATATATATACTATGCCTGACGGTTATGGAAAACTGCCATCGCCCGAGCAGGAGTGTATGTAGTATGAGACATCATGATGATTCTCACGATGACAAATTAAATCACATGAAGCTTTGGGATATTGTCGTCATAGCCGGTTCCTTAGGCCTGTCTCTCTTCGTCTGCATCTGTGTCGGCGTCGCCATAGGGCGCTTCATCGATGTCCATGCCGGGACGTCGCCGTGGGGGCTGATCCTCTTTTCCCTCATCGGTGCCATCTCCGGGTTCTGGACCTTATATAAGAAGGCATTGTCCTATCAGCAGGACGAGGCGCATCATGGCCGGCATCTGCGCAAGTGAATGTCACGGAGGATAGCCTATGGAAGCATTTTATGCCTATGTCAAGGCAACTATATACAAGCTCATTGGTTTTACGTGTATCGTCACAGTCGTCCTTTTTCTGGGAGGCTGGTGGCAGTACATAAGTGGCTGGTGTATCGGCAGCGGCTTGAACATCGTTTATTTCTTCATGCTCAGCAGCCGTTCGGTACGGGCCTTAAAATTGCCGCCCGGGCAGGCGGCGTCATTCATCCGCGGCGGTGCCGTGTTCCGGCTGGTCTTCATCTGCCTGGCCGTCATCGTCATCCTGCAGTTCCCGTCCATTTCCCTGGGGGCTGCCGTGGCCGGTATCTTTTCGTACCGCGTCATCGTCTTTGCAGATGTACTGACTGCACGTCTCAGACGGTAAAGGAAAGGAGGTATTGCGTATGGAATTACATGCAGGGCATCATATGGTCGTCCAGCTCCTGGGTCTGAATGTCAACCTGGATACGCTCATGATGACCTGGCTGGTCGCAGCCCTGGTCATCATCGTCACTGTCGCTGCGACAAGGGGCCGGTCCCTTGTCCCGTCAGGACTTCAGAACGCCATGGAAATCGTCATCGAAGCACTGCTCGATCAGTTCCGGGAAACCTTGGGGCCGAAATACGGCCAGGTCGTCTCGGTCCTGCTGACGATGTTCCTGTTCATCCTCTTCGCCAACGAATTGGGCATGCTGCCGAATCCGCACGTCCTGGCTTCGCCGACGAACGACTTGAATACGACTGTCGCCCTGGCACTGGTTTCTTCCTTTATGGTCCATTTCATGGCCTTGAAGAACCAGGGGTTCAAAAAGCATTTCAAGCACTTCTTCAAGCCCTTCGCGCCGTTTGTCATCATCAATCTGATGGAAGAAATCACCAAGCCTTTGACCTTGGCCTTCCGTCTCTTTGGTAACATCCTGGCTGGGGAAATCCTCTTGGAAGTCCTGTACTTCCTCGTGCCTGTCGCTGTCCCGATGATCTGGCTGCTCTTCAGTTTCGTCATCGGCCTCATCCAGGCATTCATCTTCACCATTCTGACTACATCGTATCTGGCACCGTCCTTTACGGAAGACTAAGAAAGCTCAGATACCGTTACAACTTAGGAGGTTATTTACTATGGAAAAAGCTCTCGTATTGGCATTATCTGCATTTGGTGCATGCTTAGGTATTGGTTTGGCAGCTCTCGGCGCTGCTATCGGTGACGGCCATGCCGCATCGAAGATGCTCGAAGGTACGGCCCGCCAGCCGGAAATGGGCGGCAAACTCCTGGTCAACATGCTTATCTCCATCGGCCTGATCGAATCCATGCCGATTATCGCAGCTGTCATCGCTATCGTATTGGTCTTCGCCAATCCGTTCGTCAGCCTGCTCTAATCCGAAGATTCTAATATACAGCCGGGGAGGGAAGTACATTGGTTAGTATTAATGGTACCTTGCTGTTCCAGTTCATCAACTTCTTCGTGTTAGTTGCCATTCTGGCAAAGTTCGCTTATAAACCGCTGCTCAAAGTCCTCGAAGACCGCCGCAACAAGATTGCCTCGGACCTCGATAACGCAGCCAAAGCCCGGGAAACGGCAGAAAAGATGAAAGCTGATTATGAAGCTCAGATCCGCGACGCCCGTGCCGAAGCCCAGGCCATTGTCGACAAAGCTGTCAAACAGGCCGACAAAGAAGCCCAGGCCCAGCTGGAAGCCATCCGCGCCCAGATTGCCCGGGAAAAACAGATCGCCCAGACGGAAATCGCCAACGAACGGGAAGCGGCTATCCGGGAAATGCGTAATGAAGTAGTCACACTGTCGATGGCTGTGGCAGAAAAACTGCTCCAGAAAAACATGGATCCTGACATGAACGCCAAACTGGTAGCCGATTGCATCGACCAGCTCCAGACGCACCGCGTAAAGGGGAACTGATCTTATGATACCCGAAACGATCTATAGCAAATACAGCCAGGCGATGTTCGACATTGCCAGCGAACAGAAGAAGCTTACTGAGTTCGGAACAGAACTGAAAGGCGTACGGGATACGTTCCAGGAAAATCCCGATTTATGGAAATTCCTGAATCATCCCCTCGTACCGCCGCAGTCTAAGAAAGACACACTTGCAAAGATATTCAAAGACAGCGTTTCGCCGATCGTCCTGCAATTCATGTACGTCATGATCGACCGGCGCCGTGAAGCGGCCCTGCTGCTGGCCATCGACGGGTTCATCGATTTGGCCCGCAAGGCACAGCACATCGAAGTGGCCAAGATCCGCGTCGTCAAACCGCTGTCCAAGAAAGAAGAAACGAAACTGGTTGCCAGCCTGGAAGCTATGACGGGTCAGCACATCGAACCGCTGTACTACGTCGACCCGTCGCTCATCGGCGGCATGGTCATCCAGATCGGCGACAAATTAATAGACGGCAGCCTCCGGCGGCAGCTGCGCGATATGCAGCATAAACTGCTCCAGGCTGACGTGACGAATGGGGTGACGGACGAATAATGAAAATGAAGCCAGAAGAAATAACGGCTATAATCAAGAAACAAATCGAAGATTATAATGTGGAAATGAACGTCGACGATGTCGGCACCGTTCTGGAAGTCGGGGACGGCATTGCCCACATTTACGGTTTGGACAAAGCCATGTCCGGGGAATTGCTGGAACTGCCGCACGGCGTTTACGGCATGGCCCTGAACCTGGAAGAAGACAACGTCGGCGCCGTATTGCTCGGTGATGACGCCCTCATCAAAGAAGGCGACACGGTCCGCCGTACAGGCCGCGTCATGCGTGTGCCCGTAGGCGAAGCCATGGTCGGCCGCGTTGTCAACCCCTTGGGGATGCCTATTGATGGCAAAGGGGAAATCAAGACCAAAGATTCACGCCTCATCGAAGTCAAAGCCTTTGGGATTGCTGACCGCCAGCCGGTCAAAGTACCGCTCCAGACAGGCCTCAAGGCTATCGACTCCATGGTCCCTATCGGCCGTGGCCAGCGTGAACTCATCATCGGTGACCGTGGCACCGGCAAGACGGCCATCGCCATCGATACCATCCTGAATCAGAAGGACACTGGCGTCATCTGCGTCTACGTCGCTATCGGCCAGAAGGCTTCGACCGTTGCCCGTGTCGTCCGGACCCTGGAAGAACACGGCGCTATGGCCTATACTATCGTCGTCGCTGCTACCGCTTCCGACGGCGCACCGCTCCAGTACCTGGCTCCGTATTCCGGCGTTTCCATGGCTGAATACTTCATGCTCCAGGGCAAGGACTGCCTCTGCGTCTACGATGACTTGTCCAAACATGCGCAGGCATACCGCGCCATGAGTCTGCTCCTCCGCCGTCCGCCAGGACGTGAAGCTTATCCGGGCGACGTATTCTACTTACATTCCCGTCTTCTCGAACGAGCTGCTAAATTGTCCGACGACCTCGGCGGCGGTTCGATTACGGCCCTGCCGATCATCGAAACCCTGGCCGGTGACTTGTCGGCGTATATCCCGACCAACGTCATTTCCATCACAGACGGCCAGATCTTCCTGGAAACGGAAGCCTTCAACTCCGGGATCCGCCCGGCTATCAACGTCGGCCTCTCCGTTTCCCGTGTCGGTGGTTCGGCTCAGATCAAGGCCATGAAGAAAATCGCCGGTACGCTCCGCCTGAACCTGGCCCAGTACCGCGAACTGGCCGCTTTCGCCCAGTTCGGTTCCGACCTCGATAAGAGCACGAAAGCCCAGATCGACGCCGGCGAACGGACGATGCAGCTCCTCATCCAGCCGCAGTATCAGCCGATGCCTGTCGAAGACCAGGTCATGCAGATTTACCTGGCCGTCAAGAACTACCTCATGCCGGTACAGGTTGAAGAAGTCTCCCAGTTTGCGGATGGCTTCATCAAGTTCATGCACAGCAACTATCCCGAAGTCGGCGAAAGCATCAAGTCGACGAAGGAACTCGGCAAAGACGCAGAAGCTACGCTGCAAAAGGCTATCGCTGAATACACCAAGCAGTACGGCGCTTCTCACGAACTGATCAAAGAGGAGGAATAAGCTATGCCGAGTGCACGCGAAATAAACAGACGTATTAAATCCGTCACCAATACCCAGCAGATCACTAAGGCCATGAAGATGGTTTCCTCCGTACGACTGCGCCGTGCACAGGATCGGGCCGTGGCTACCGCCCCGTATACCGAAAAGATGGAAGGCATGCTGCAGCGCCTGTCTGCGGCTTCGCCCGATGCGGGCAACCCCTTGTTCACGCCTCATGATTCGGTCAAGAAGACGTGCTACATCATCATCGGTTCGGACAAAGGGCTGGCCGGTGCTTTCAATTCCAATGTCAACAAGGCCATCGTGTCGGTCCTCAAGGACAAGCCCCGCGACGCATCGATGCTCCTCGTCGCAGGCCGCAAGCCCATCGAGTACCTCAAGCACCTGCGCCTGGTGCCGGAAAAGAAGTGGGCCGGTTTTTCCGACAAGCCCCAGTTCAGCCATGCCCAGCAGATAGCCCACTTGGCGACGCAGAAGTTCCTCGATGGCGAAGTCGACGAAGTCTACGTCATTTATACGCACTTCAAGTCGGCCCTGTCCCAGGACACGCGCATCGTCAAGATGCTGCCCATTACCCAGAAGGAAGGCCAGCAGGAAGGGGGACCGCGGGAAGAATACCTCTTCGCGCCGGATCCCAAGCTCGTCCTCGACGCCTTGCTGCCGCAGTATCTGGATCTGTTCATTTACAACAGCCTCCTTCAGTCCGCTGCCAGTGAACTCGGTGCCCGTATGACGGCCATGACGTCGGCTACGGACAACGCAGGCGAACTGATCGACAAATTGACTGTTACCTACAATAAAGTCCGTCAGGCTGGTATCACCAACGAACTGACGGAAATTGTCAGCGGCGCCAACGCTTTGCAGTAAGCCGCCTGGCGATCATTCTGAAAGAGAGGAGTACCTCTTCATGAGTAATAATATTGGGAAAGTAGTCCAGGTCATCGGCCCGGTCGTCGACGTGCGGTTTGCCTCGGAAGCAGACTTGCCCGCCATCTACAACGCCATCCATATCACCGGTGGCGAAGGCGACCAGAAGATCGACCTGGTTGTAGAAGTCATGCAGCATTTGGGCGACGACGTCGTCCGCTGCGTTGCCATGGACTCGACGGACGGCCTCGTCCGCGGCATGGCAGCTGAAAATACGGGCGGCCCCATCAAGGTCCCCGTCGGCAAAGGTGTCCTGGGCCGTATCTTCAACGTCCTCGGCCAGACCGTCGACAAAGTCGATGCCAAAGTCGAAGCCGATGATTATTGGCCGATCCACCGTCCGGTCCCGAAATTCCAGGACCAGGCGACGGAAACGGAAATCTTTGAAACGGGGATCAAAGTCGTCGACCTCATCTGCCCTTATGCCAAAGGCGGCAAAATCGGCCTCTTCGGCGGCGCTGGTGTCGGCAAGACCGTCCTCATCATGGAACTCATCCATAACGTCGCTACCGGCCACGGCGGCTATTCCGTCTTCACCGGCGTCGGTGAACGTACGCGTGAAGGCAATGACCTTTGGAACGAAATGAAAGAATCCGGCGTCATCGACAAGACGGCCCTCGTCTATGGCCAGATGAACGAACCGCCTGGAGCCCGTATGCGCGTCGGCCTGACCGGGCTGACCATGGCAGAATACTTCCGCGATAAAGAACACAAGGACGTATTACTGTTCATCGACAACATCTTCCGTTTCATCCAGGCCGGCTCCGAAGTTTCGGCACTGCTCGGCCGTATCCCGTCGGCTGTTGGTTACCAGCCGACCCTGGGCACCGACGTCGGCGCCCTGCAGGAACGTATTACGTCGACCAAAGACGGGTCCATCACATCGGTCCAGGCTGTCTATGTCCCGGCCGATGACTTGACTGACCCGGCTCCGGCTGCTACCTTCGCCCATTTGGACGCCACGACCGTCCTGGCCCGTGAAATCGCCGAACTGGGCATCTACCCGGCCGTCGATCCTCTCGATTCGACGTCGCGTATCCTCGACCCGCACGTCATCGGCGATGACCATTACAACACGGCCCGTGCCGTCCAGGAAATCCTCCAGAAGTACAAAGACCTGCAGGATATCATTGCCATCCTGGGTATCGATGAACTGTCCGAAGAAGATAAGCTGACCGTTGCCCGTGCCCGTAAGGTACAGCGTTTCCTCAGCCAGCCGTTCGCCGTCGCTGAACAGTTCACCGGTCAGAAAGGCCGCTATGTACCGCTGAAAGAAACCATCGAAGGCTTCAAGGAAATCTTGTCCGGCAAATGCGATGACATGCCTGAACAGGCATTCTACATGGTCGGCAATATCGACGAAGCATACGAAAAGGCCAAGACACTGAAAGGGGAATAGTCTATGGCAGAAGCAGGAAAGACCCTCCATTTGGAAGTCATTACACCCGATGCTGCCGTACTCCATGAAGACGTGGATTTCGTCCTCGTCCGCGCCCTGGACGGCGATCTGGGCATCATGCCCAACCATGCGCCGCTCATCGCGTCCCTGTCGATTTGGCCCCTGTGCTATGATAAAGGCGGACAGCGCCAGTGCGTCACCGTCGCTTCGGGCTTCCTGGAAGTCCATGGCAACACGGTCACGGTCATCACGCCGGCTTCAGAAAAACCGGAAGACATCGACGTCGACCGCGCCAAAGCGGCTGAAAAACGCGCCGAAGACCGCCTGGCTGCACGCGCTGCCGACCTCGACGTGACCCGTGCCGAAGCGGCCCTGCAAAGAGCCCTGCGCCGCCTGGACGTCGCCGAAAAATACGGCAAGCAATAATGAAATATTAGTGGTTCGTTGCTAGTAAGGACCATTGCTGAGAAAAAGGGACTGTCGTCAAAGACAGTCCCTTTTTAACCCCTAACCCCTAATCCCTAATCCCTAACCCCTAACCCCTAACCACAAAATAATTGACTTTTCCCCTCATCTCTGCTATGATAGGGTTCGTACAAATCAATAGGCGATGCAGGAGAGTAAGTACGTATCATCCTCAGCGAAGCAGGGACAGTGTGAGCCTGCTGCCGATGCGGAAGGCGCTCTGAAGGCCGCGGCCGGAAGTCTTTCGATGTGTATGGCCGATGAATCAAGCGGGTCTTTGGACCAATCAGGGTGGAACCGCGGGTACGTATACTCGTCCCTGTAACATGTCATGTGTTACAGGGACTTTTTTGTATTTAGGAGGGAATACGATGAATTTTCAAGACATGATATTTGCATTGAAGAGCTTTTGGTCTTCTCAGGGCTGTATCATTTATGAACCGTATGATGTAGAAAAAGGGGCAGGGACCATGAACCCGGCTACCTTCCTGCGCACGCTCGGGCCGGAACCGTGGCACGTCGCCTATGTCGAACCGTCGCGCCGCCCGGCTGACGGCCGTTATGGCGACAACCCGAACCGCCTGTACCAGCATCATCAGTTCCAGGTCATTTGCAAACCGTCGCCGGACAACATCCAGGAACTCTATCTGAAGAGCCTGGAAACGCTGGGCATCAATCCGGCCGAACACGATATCCGTTTCGTCGAAGACAACTGGGAATCGCCGACACTCGGCGCCTGGGGCCTGGGCTGGGAAGTCTGGCTCGACGGCATGGAAGTTACGCAGTTCACCTATTTCCAGCAGGTCGGCGGCATCGACGTCGCTCCGGTCTCGTCGGAAATCACATACGGCATGGAACGCCTGGCCATGTATATCCAGGGCGTTGAAAACGTCTATGACCTCAAATGGAACGACGACGTCACGTATGGCGACATCTTCCATCAGAACGAAGTCGAACAGTCGACGTATGCTTTTGAATTGAGCAATGCCGATCTCTTGTTCCACCTCTTCGATGAATATGAAAAAGAAGCCATGCGGGTCATCAAAGCCGGCTTCGTCCTTCCGGCCTATGACTATGTATTGAAATGCTCGCACACGTTCAACCTCCTCGACGCCCGCGGCGCCATCAGCGTCAGCGAACGGGCTGCCTTCATCGGCCGCGTCCGCAACATGGCACGGGCCTGCGCCAAAGCGTACTTGGAACAGCGTGAAAAATTAGGTTTCCCGATGCTGAATAAGGAGGAAAAATAAGATGAGCAAAGATTTGTTACTTGAAATCGGTACTGAAGAAATCCCGGCTCATTATATGCCGAGTATCCTTTCCCAGGTCCGGGACCTGGCCGGGAAATCCTTTGGCGAATCCCATATCGCCTATGAATCGATCCGTACTATCGGTACGCCGCGCCGCATTGCTCTCCTCATGAAGGGCGTCGCTGAAAAACAGGCCGACGTATCGGCCAAACATAAAGGCCCGTCGGTCAAGATCGCCTATGATGCCGACGGTAATCCGACCAAAGCGGCGATGGGCTTTGCCCGGGGCCAGAAAATCGACGTCAAGGACCTGGTCGTCGAAGACGGTTACGTCTATGCCAATGTCACCAGCGTCGGCGCCGACACGGCAGGCCTCTTGCCGGACCTCATGAAAGGTATCGTCACGGGCCTCAATTTCCCCAAGAGCATGCACTGGGGCAGCCTGGACTTCCACTTCGTCCGTCCTATCCGCTGGTTCGTCGCCCTCTTTGACAAAGACGTCATCCCCTTTGAACTGGCCAACGTCAAATCGGGCAATGTCAGCCGCGGCCACCGCTTCCTGGGCACTGGCGATTTTGTCATCGAAAGCCCGGCAGCCTATGAAGAAACGTGCAAGGAACATTTCCTCATCGTCGATCCGGAAATCCGCAAACAGATGATCCTCGAAGGCCTGCAGAAACTGGCTGACGAAAAGGGCGGTACGATCATCATGGACGACGACCTCCTGGAAGAAGTCGTCTACCTCGTCGAATACCCGACAGCCCTCTGCGGTGAATTCGATGAAGACTACCTGAAACTGCCGGAAGCGGCCATCATCACGCCGATGAAAGATCACCAGCGTTATTTCCCCATGCGCGATAAAGACGGCAAGCTCATGAACCTCTTCCTGACCGTCCGCAACGGCAACGACTACCATCTGGAAACGGTCCAGCACGGTAACGAACGCGTCCTCCGCGCCCGTCTGGATGATGCCAAGTTCTTCTTTGAAGAAGACAAGAAGCATAAGCTCGTCGATTATACGGAAAAATTGAAGAAAATCGTCTTCCAGGACGGCTTGGGCACGCTCTACGACAAAGCCCAGCGCTTGGAAAAGATTACGGTCTTCCTCAACCATAAACTCGACCTCGGCCTGGACGATGCCAAATTACAGCGGGCGTCGCTCCTGGCTAAAGCCGATTTGGCTACACAGATGGTCATGGAATTCACGGAACTCCAGGGCGTCATGGGCAAGGAATATGCCCTCATCGACGGCGAAGATGCCGGCGTAGCCGAAGCCATCAACGAACAGTACCAGCCGCGTTTTGCCGGCGACGTCCTGCCGCAGACCGATATGGGCAAGGTCCTGGGCATTGCCGACAAATTCGACACCATTACGGGCATGTTCAGCCGCGGCTTCATCCCGACGGGCTCGCAGGACCCCTTCGCCCTGCGCCGCCAGACCATCGGTATCCTCAACATCCTCATGGATGCCGGCTGGAACCTCAACTGCCATGAAGTCTTTGCCTTCGTCCTCAACCTCCTCGGCGTAGAAGGGGAAGACGCAGCCAAAGTCATGGGTCAGCTCGACGACTACTTCACCCTGCGTCTGAAGAACATCTTCCAGGATAAGGGTATGGATTACCACATCATCGACTGCGTCCTGGCTTCGGATACGCTCAACGCCTACGAAGAAGCCCGCCGTGCCCAGGCCCTCATCGACGCCGACATCATGGGCAAGACCGACCTCCTGCAGGCTTTCACCCGCGTCAGCAACATGATCAAAGGCGCCGACGATACCGACGTCAACCCGGACCTCTTTGAAACGGAAGAAGAAAAGGCACTCTACAGTGCCTGCCAGGCCATGCAGGTCAACTTGCCGCAGAAATACGCCGTCTATGACTATGAAGGCGTAGCCGAAGTCCTCTCCGAAGGCATCGCTGCCATCAACGACTTCCTGGACAACGTCCTGGTCATGCACAAAGACGAAGCGGTCAAAGAAAACCGTCTCCACCTCCTGGCCCTGACCTACAGCCTCATCCAGCCCTTAGGCGACATCAAGAAATTGGCGTAATTTCGTGGCTAGTGGCTAGTGGTTCGTCTCGGACTCAGTGCCGCTGCGCGGCGACAGACTCAGGTGGACAACATCGCTTCGGGAAACCCTCGGCTCGTAAAAAGCAACCTCTCAGTCAGCAGAGCTGCCAGCTCCCCTATGAGGGGAGCCTAAGCCTCCCATATTAGGCCCTTTTTGGCCCGTCAGGTGCTGACCGCAGGGAAGAACAAGACGGTTGCCAAAACGGACAGCTGTGGCTAGGCGGCCCGCAGTTCGCAGCGGCCCGCCGCGAATCCCGTGGATCAAGCGGAAATTCCATGGCCAAAAATGAAAAATATGATATAATAATAGGTTATAACCGAACAAAGAAAAAATGGCTTAATAGTGCCGTTTCATAGCATCCCGATAGAGGGCCGTCAAAAATTCGTCAAAAATCATTTCGTAAAGATGGTATCGACGTTTTGGGCGGCCTTCTTTCTCATTTCTTCTGTAAAGTCAAGATAGGTAGAAATGATGGTTCCTACGGAATCCCCACACAAGGCGGCGACGGTTTGAATGTCTACGCCATTTGCCAACAGGTTCGTGGCGTATGTGTGCCTAAAATCGTGTATGCTCGTGTTTGGGAGCGTTTTCTTTATCCAACGGTTGATTAATTGCGTGTTGGAACCTGTGAAGCCTAGAACCGATTCTGAAACGGTTTTCCCTTTCCATTGTTTTAATGCCTCGATGAGTACATCCGGGATAGGGATAGTCCTGTAAGAATTTGCCGTTTTCAATGGGCCGATGGCATAGGTATTGACACCGTTGTGGTAGTATCTCCTTATCTGTCTTTTGACGGTTATCTGCTGACAATCGAAGGAAATGTCATCCCATGTAAGACCAACCATTTCTCCGAACCTCATTCCCGTGTAGTAAGCTATCTGACAACATAACTTGCACATTTCATGATTTTTACCGCTATGGCTTTCCATTAGCCTTTTGAAATCATCCCGGGAAATGGCCTTGATCGACGGACGCTTTTTCCGCTTGGCCTTGGGAACCGCTTGTACTGGATTCCTCACAGCAATCCCATATACGTTGATAGCATGGGCAAAAACGGCGTTCAGCATCGCCAGGCGGTGTCGAATCGTACTATCTAACATAGTGTTTTTTTTCGTGGCAATGACGCAGATTATGTCAGACGTCGTTATTTGGGATACGACCTTGTCGGCAATGTCACTAAAGAAAACAGGTACGCGTTCATAGGCGTATTTCGTCGACGGTGCCAGTTTTTTGTCTTTGATGACGATAGGTACGAATTCACGGAGCGTGATTCCTGCCAGCTCATTCGATGAGGGTACAAATGTTCTTTGAAGCTCAGATAAGAGTTTGTCGCCAACGGCCTTTGCCTGCTGTTTGGTTTTTAGGCCCTGTTTGCTCTTCTGACGCCATTTATCACCGTCTTTATAGGAAAGTATGACTTGCCAGCCTTTATCCTTCTGACGGTATGTAAAGTTGTGATTGATGTTATACATAGCTGCCTCCTGGATTGACCAGCCGTGAAGATGGAACGAATGGAACGAGTCTGCAACGGAAATAAATACGTTGCAACTTTTTGAAAAGAATAAAGAATATGATATAATGGAAACAGGCCAGCTCGTGAAGGAATAAAGCTGGGTTCCCGGAATGGGAGTAGCCCCGCCGCCATCTGCCAGCCGCGGTATGGGTTAGAATTCCCTTGCTCCTGGGGCTGGCCGCTGTCTCCATCCCTGTTGGAATCGGGAATAGGCCTGCATGGTATCCATGTGGGCTTATTTTTGTTACCCTTAATGACGATATGAAATTAGATATTAAAGTAATTCATTAAAAACACAGGAGATATGTTCTCCGTTCTATTCTTATTCCTTAGAAGGTATTCTAACGTCGGAGAAAAAGCAAACGCAGATACTGGGACAAAATTTCCCTCTTTACTAAACATTGGGCAAGTTACTAATAAGTAGATATACAAACTATTAAAATCAGCTTTAGTTGCATTATGCCTTTTCACAACTTCGGAAAGTGATTTGTATTTCAAACATAGAGCATATAAATCATCTACTGGGTCATAGTTTTCCTCTACGATCATTTGAGGCGTGAACGTTCCGTTTTGTATTGCTTTCATTTTATTAAACATTGGTTTGCATTTCTTTAGTATCATCGCAAGGTCACGCGACTTTTTACCACTTTGACCATTGAGAATAATAACGAAATAAATAACAAACAGGATTATCGCTATAATCATTATTAGTATTAGCATGTTTACCACCTCTCAATACACCTGCACAGCAATAAATGGGCTTCTTTGTATGTCATCACGTCACGATTCCTGGGGGCAGCTTGTAAGAGACGTTCGTCTATATCGTAGCAGTAGGAGAGAAGATACAGTGCAAACATATTGGCCTCGTACTCGCTTCGTGCATTGCAGTAGTTCACGGTATCGGCGTGGAATGTTCCGGACGCTCCGTGCATCAGTGCGTGGCCTAACTCATGAGCAACGACAATAGGGACTTCCCGTTCGTCCAATTTGTCGTTGAGCACAATGACCTTCCGGCGCAACGGCCTTGTAAGATACCCACGGATACCTTTAGGCAGTTCTGCGTATACAATGGGTATCCTCATCATATCTGCTATTTGCAATGGACTGGCCGTTCCCATTTTCCGTACCAGGTTCTTGACGCGTAATTTTATATTTTTTCTGACCATAAGGCGACACCTCTATTTAGTAGGAGTGTCGCCTTTTTTGCGTTTGTTCGCTCGTTTTGCCGCTAAAAAGGCAACCTCAAGAGACTTCATAACTAAATCGCGGTCTTCGTCTGTAAGATTGTAGGTATCGCCATCAAATATAATTTCCGACTGTTGCAAAAACTTATTTAAATCCTTGGGACGAGGCTTTGAGCTATCAAAACGATCGTCTGTTCTGCCGACAAGATAGTCCAGTGATACACCATAGTAATTGGCAATTTCGATTAAAATGTCTGTTTTGGGTACACGACGATTGTTTTCATAGTTCGCAAGTGTGCTTTGTTCAATATCCAATGCACTACAAACGTCCTGTTGCATTAATCCTTTTTCTTCTCTTAGCTTCTTCATTCTGTCTCCAATTTTCATAGTGTCACCGCCTTTTAATTATTTCAGTATGTAATATTTCTCTATGAAATAATTATATTTCAGAATTGCTATTTTTTCAAATTTCTTTACGAAATAATCATTGACATTTATTTCGATTTGAAATATAATAATGGTGTAGCAAGAAAGGGGTGATAGCCTTGAAACCGAAAAACAAAATAAAAGAGTTTAGAGATAAACGCGGTTTGACGCAAGTCGAACTAGGACAGCTGTTAGGTATGAGTCAGACGGCAATCTCTCTCTATGAATCTGGTGATAGAAAGCCAGACGTAGAGACAGCAAAAAACATAGCCAAGGTTTTACATACGACGTTGGACTCTATTTTTGCGCCTTAAACATTTCAAAAAGAAATATAATATTTCAAAATGAAAGGCGGTGACAACGTGAGCGAAACAAAAAGTCCTTGCAAAAGCAAAGGCCCCAACATGGTCAAATGGCTGTTCTCCAATCCGTACAAATTTACGAATACAGCGAACGGCAGGCAGATACAAAAGTGGTTGTGGGTACTCATCCCACTGAGCGCTATTAATATAATCATCTGCTTAGTAAAAACATTACGACTGATACAGCTGTTGACCAAATAATGGTGATAGTAGCCAGAATGATTGTTTCACATGAAAGGCGGTGGCATGATGACAGAAAAAGAAAAGCCCCGCAATAATGCAGAGCTTAAAAGCGAAAAGTTTAGACAAATTCTTCAGCTTCTCGACGGAGTTACATACGAAGAGTGGGACTTGTTTAAACGTCAAATAGACCGAATGTTTAGATTGGTACAGCTAAACCAAGAAATCCCCGTCAATAAGGATATGGTTGAGTATTTTGAAAAAGATATGAGCGATATTTTAAAGCATTGCTTTAATTCACGGCTTAGCAGTGCTTTCCAGGACATGAATCGCTAACTCTTTGATAACTGCCAATGTGCAGCTGGAACCCAGTTCTTCCACTTTGGATTTTACCTTATTCCAAACCGAGTTTTCACGGATGGAGTCAATGAAATCAAAACCGTCATTTGTTAATCGGCTGAACTGGATAATTTTGGCATTGGGGTTAGCTCTCGGTGATGGGTCAAGGGCAATGAAATTTGAATCCATCATTAATCTGAGATTGAAATTTATTTCAGCCAGTGAATAGCTATCCAGCCTTATTTGGCGGGCCGAATATGTGTGAACACCATCGCAGTTATCTTTAATCCAAAAAAGCAAAAGCCTGATTAGTTCGAGATTACGTTCCATAGTATCACCTCACTTTATGGGTATATTCCTTTTACAACATTATATCAAACGCGAGGTGATTTTTAAATGAAGAACAACATTAAGCGGATCAGACAGCAGAAAGGAAAGTCGCTGTACTGGCTGGCAAAAAACACCGGGTTGGCATACCGCAACTTGTGGGATGTAGAACACGGTGCAGACGTAAAACTTTCCACCTTGTACCGGATTGCAGAAGCACTCCAATGCGAGGTTACAGATTTGATTTGAAAGGAGCAGAACCATGAATGAAATTTTGAATATCAACAATGTTCACGGATACCTAGATAAGGAAACAGGGACGGCCTATCTGAACGCCGAAGACGTGGCACGAGGATTCGGATTTACTGAAAGTAAAGGCGAAGTTGAATACGTCAGATGGAGAACGGTAAACCGCTATTTAAAAGAATTTGGTTTTTCGCAAGATGTTGCGAAAGATGATTTTCTCCCGGAAAACATGGTGTACCGACTTGGATTCAAGGCCAGCAACGAAGTGGCCCAGAAGTTCCAGGCAGTCCTGGCTGACGAAGTTCTCCCGGCGATCCGGAAGCATGGGGCGTACATGACCCCGGAAAAGATAGAAGAAGCCCTGCTAAATCCAGACACGCTTATTCGACTAGCTACAGAACTAAAAGCCGAACGGGAAGCAAGGAAACATGCTGAACTGGAAGCGGCCAGTGCAAAACAGGTAATCGGCGAATTAAAACCAAAGGCCGATTATACCGACCGTATCTTATCCAGCAAGGGGACAGTCACAACGACAGCCATTGCCAAAGACTACGGCATGAGTGCTACAGGGTTCAACAAACTGCTTCATGAGCTGCATGTCATCTATAAAATCGGTAAACAGTGGTTCTTATATGCGAAGTATCAAGCTAAGGGATACACGCATAGCAAGACATTTGATTTTGTCCATACAGACGGTCAACCAGACTGCAACATGCAAACTGAATGGACGCAGAAAGGACGCTTGTTCTTGTACGAATTTCTCAAGAGCCACGATATTCTCCCCATGATTGAACGTGGCGACCAGGAAGCAGGGCACTAGGAGCTGATAACATGAAACTTCTATACAGCTCCGAAGAATTGCAAGAGCTATTCCGGTGTTCCCGGCAGACCATATCAAGAATGGAGAACGACGGCAGGCTGAAACGCCTGTACAACGTTCCCGGCACGTTCTACCGGGCGGCGGACGTGCTGGCCCTTTGCGAATATAAGGAGCCAGCGCACGGGCCGCTGGAATGGGAAAGATTGAAAAGCGAAAATAAGGCCCTGTCCGAAGAGAACAGAGCCTTGAGAGAAAAGTTGAGTCGAATTTATGAGTTTTTGAGAGAGGCGGTGAAATTATGAAAGCGATTGAAATACGTGACCATATGCCGGAAGAAAAGCGGCGCGATCGTAAGCTTTTCAAGCGGATTGCCAGCGCCGTCGCCTTTACACTGGCCCTTGCCACGGCTTGCGGCGTTGGCTGGTACGCAGGCGCGAAGCTGGCATACCAGCAGAAGGCGGCTGAAATTCAAAAAATACACTATGTCGAAGAAGGGGAAACCCTTTGGGATATAGCCGCCGAATTATCCAGCGATGACCAGGACATTCGCGAAGTCATTTACGACCTTGCAAAGCTGAACAACATCGCACCGGACGCTGACCTCAAAGTAGGTCAAAAAATCGTGATAGCAAAGTAGCTCTCCCGACGGTTACGAGAGAGCTACAGAGGCTAGATGCTTGGATATTTAATTGATTGTCTTAATTATAAGGCAGAAAGTTGAGGGAGTCAATGGATAATTTAGCACGATTCCATAATGACATTTCCAATATCCATGAGCGTATGGATATTGGTGAAGAACTGATAATGATAGGCCAACGAGTTCACTGCGGACGGCTGGAAACTATTGGCAACGAAATGCTTGACAGCCGGGATGATGACTATGTTGATTTTGACAGCCTGGTAGGCGCCTTTCAGTTGGCATTATGGACGATTGAAGATGAGCTTAATAAAGAAACCCGTGAAGAGCTTGACGAATTATTAACACGGGCCGAAATGGCGAAAGGAGCAGCATAACATGAAAAACGTAACAAACACTATTCTTCCGGTAACACCGGAAATCACAAATGAACCGACGGCATTAGCCTGGAATATGGATGATGTGAAGAATTATCTCCAGGCCGTAACAGAAAAATATGCCAATTTGGTTGTCACCGATGAAAACGTAGAAGATAGCCAGAAAGCGTTGCGCGAAGTCGTTTCCTTGCGAACTGGCTTGAAGAAATTTGAGCGGGAAGGGAAGCAGCTCTTGAATCAGCCTTCCCATTTATTCAAGAGCCAGTGCGATGCATTGGCTATCATCATTGAGGACGTTGAAAAACCGTTGCGGAAACAATTAGATCGCTACGAAACACAGCGCCTGGAATCGTTGGACAACGCGATTAATTCAGAGTTCAGCAAGAAAGCGGAAGTCGCCGGACTCAAAGAAGCGTATATCGTCAAATTAAACATTGATAAGCGGTGGTACAACAAGACCGCGAAATGGTCAGAAACCACGGTTGCTATTGACAGGGAAGTTTCCCGACTGCTGGCGATGCAAACGGCAGACGAAGAAAAGAAAAAAATGATTGAAGAAAAGCGTGAAATGGTCAAAACCATTGTCACAATGGCTAATAGCACGTCTGGCTTGGCCACTCCACTTAATCCCACAAAGTATCTGAATATGGCGAACAACGACATTCCATTTAATGAAATTAAGGAAGTCGTAGAAGCCGACGTTAAACGGCAAAAAGAAATCGAATTGGCCGCCCGGCAGGAAGCTGAACGTCGTGAATTAGCGCGTCAAGAAGCTATTCGCCGCGAAGCTGAACGTCGTGAGGCGGACGCGCATGAATCGGAAAATATTCCGCAACCCGCTGTCCAGGAACCTGCTATCAACGAACCCGTTGCCAACGAACCTGTAGTGCCAGAAATTCCGACTTACAACGTCAATGTTATTTTTTACGGCGTCATGGGGGAATCGGATCTAGAACAGTTGCAGGAAAAATTAGATTCGTTGGGATTTGAATATGAGATAAAAGGAGCTAATGAGGCATGAGCGCAATTTACAGTAAGTTAACGAGCATTCAGATGAGGCTGAAAGCCCCGAAATCACAATACAATAATTTTGGTAAATATGCTTATCGGAGCTGTGAAGACATTGTCGAATCAGCTAAACCCCTGCTCAGTGAACAAGGACTTACACTCCTTATGAGTGATGACGTAGTCCTTATCGGGGACCGGTATTACATTAAAGCTACTGCCACGTTGATTGATACCGGGGATGGTGAACAGGTATCTGTATCGGCATTGGCAAGGGAACCCGTTTCCCGCAAAGGCATGGATGATAGCCAGGTAACCGGAAGTTCATCTTCATATGCTAGAAAATATGCGCTAAACGGGCTGTTCTGTATTGATGACTCGAAAGATTCAGATCAACTCAATACCACACCACAAACGGAAAATAATTCCGTTCCGGCCGGTGTACCGCAGACGGTTCGTGAATATTTTCAGCTGGTTACTGATTGGGCGCGGCAAAATGGGGCTACGGCGTTCGTCCTGCCATTGGTCAAAGAAAAGTACCATAAGAACCGTTTCTCCGAATTGACATTGCCAGAGGCCAAGGCCTTTTACGAACAATTCAATGTATGGGTAAAGGCAGCTATGGCGGCCGACGACGCCGCACTGATGGAAGGCGTATAAGACATGAAGTTTCACTCAAAAGGTGTCCAGATGTTGAAAGGGAACAGCGGCTATATGCTGCTGATTCCCGCACCGCTCACCGAAGACTTGAACAATATCCGCATTGACGGTGATTACTCTATTGAAATCAAACGTCATTCGGAAAAACGTTCGCTCAACGCTAACTCCTACTGCTGGCTGTTGTGCCAGCGGATAGCCGAAAAGCTGTCCAGCGACGGCCAGTACGTCAGCAAAGAAGAGGTATATCGGGGAGCTATCCAAGATTCTCAAGGATTTACCCCGATATGCGTCCAGAAGAAGCTAGCGGCCAGCGTGTGTAGAGACTGGCGCCACGAACGGGCGCACGGTCCCGAAGCCAAGGCGATGAGAGAAAGGTTTATGGAGATAAGAAGAAATGGAAAGGAAATTCAAGGGAATATGGATTCCTGCCGAGCTATGGAAATCAAAAGAACTTAGCTTGCAAGAGAGGTGCCTGATAGCCGAAATCGACAGCTTTACTGTATTTTTCATGAGCAATAAAGCGTTAGCTGATTTTATGGGCGTGTCTAAACGGCGAGTTCAACAAATCATTATGGGGCTGAATGAAAAAGGAATAGTTGACGTGAATACCATCGAAGACCCGGATACAGGACAAACAATCAAACGAGTAATTCGTGTTAGTGAATCATTCAAACGTTCCCTTTTTGAAACATCTATAAACGATGAGAAACAAAACTGTTTCACCGGGGGCGAAGAAAATTTCACCCCCGGGGGCGAAGAAAATTTCATCCCCGGGGTGAAGAAAATTTCACCCAATATAACAAAGATAGATAACAAAGTTATAGATAATAAAAGAGAGGGGGCGGACAAGCCCACCCCACCCCCTACGAAAACCAAACGGTTCGTGAAGCCCACTTTGGATGAAGTCCAGGCATACTGCCTTGAACGTCAAAACAGCGTGGACCCAGAAAGCTTTATTGACTTCTATGAAAGCAATGGTTGGAAAGTTGGCAAGAATCCCATGAAGGACTGGAAAGCCGCTGTACGTACGTGGGAACGCCGGGATAACAACCGCCCACGGTATAAGACCCGCGACGAACGGCTGCGGGAAGATGACGCGCGGAGAGAAAGGATGTGCAAAGAATATGACGAGCAACACAGCCAATCAAGTTTTGAAGATATTAAGAGGCTCTTATCCGAATGACGCCTGGAAGCTGAGTGGCCAGAATGGCGATGAATTCATTGGCGCGATGATGCTCCAGCTTGAACGCTACAGCGACGGCGACGTCCTGCGGGCCGTAGGCCGTGTAATTGACAGCTCCGACTCCATGCCTAGCGTGACGATGATCAAGAAGGAAATCAAACGCAAGCTGAACGCCGTGCCGGACTACCAGGCACTGCCGGAAGCACCGGTCAATGAAGCCGGGCGCAAGCGCATCCATGACATGATAAGTGGACTCAGAAGCCAGTGGAAGCGGCCGGACAAAGAAAAGAAGCCGCCGTCGCTGGACGACGTGCCGAAAAATATTGTCGAATTCGCCCGCCGGGCCGTTCCCGGAATCCCGGACGAACTGATTGTAAAGAACATCCCAGCCTTCAAAGAAGGGCTGGCCTGCAACATGCGTATGGGTAACGAATATATGCGGTTCTGGCTGGACCCGAACACGGGACTTGTGAGCATGACCATTGTCATAAAGAGAGGAGCAGCAAGATGAGTAAATGCATGGTGTGCGGGGAAGAATTTGAACCGTACTATAAAGCACAGCGCTTGTGCCAGTCCTGCCTCGATAAATTCACGAAGCGCTATTGGGACTGGAATGAATATCGTAAAAAGGGCAACACCCGCCGGCCTACCTGCATCGTGTGCGACAAACCAATGACAAGTGGATTCAGCGTATGCCCGAACTGCCGCGACGCATGGAAGAAGATTTACTATCAAATCATGCGTCCGAAGACGATTATCCAGGCACGTAACCGCATGGCACGGAACCGCGACACAACGGCCTTTGAAAGCCGACCACGAACCGCCCTTGATGACGATATAGCGGCGGCTAGAAAAGCGGGTCTGTCATACGGTGCTTACATGGTCCGCAAGAAAGGACTGATACGATGAACGCTATCAGCCGCGCCCTGGCGAAACAAGACAAGAAGCGCATGGAAGTACGACGCGAAGCCGGGGCCGAAAGCGGTACGGACTGGGCAACGACATTGCTGTTCAGCTGCCTTCATGATAAGTACGGGTTCGGCCGCAACCGATTCGCCGCGATGAACGACATGTGGGAGCATCTCGATGAATTCCAGGAAGGATTCATTTATGACTGGCGCGATGAATTGTGTGAACACGGATTCGACCGTTTCCTCAATGAGCGCATAGCCGAAAAGATGCAGAAAATGATAACCGGCAGAACGCGCGATCTAAAACTCATGGCGAGGACGCGCGACATGGTGGCCGGGGTAGCCATCGTCATATTCTGGACGCTGTACACGAAATACAAATGGCGTGACAAACGCCTCAAAGATTTGCAGAACTACTACAAAGACAAAGTCTACGTACTGACTCATAACGAAGTGCCCATATGGGAATTCATGAAATGCCTCAATGTAGAGTGCAACATAGAGTACCCGGCACTGGAAGCGTATGAGAAGCAGAACGGGCCAGTCGATATATACCACGGAAACCGTGGAGCAAGATAACTTTTACAGAGGTAACAGGAGGAAACAGACATGAAAAAATTGCAGGTAACTATCGAACTCATTGAAGAAATGTTGGGGACGGCGAACAGCGACCCGAAGATTCATGAAGAATTCATCGCGTCGAAAGCACCGGACGCCGCCAGCCGGGAGGAAGAAGTCGAAGCGCTGGGCGTGGAAGCCGTCATCGAAAAGGGCAAGACGATTTTCCCGAAGGAAGACGGTAAGCCGTTCGTCTACTCGTATCAAATCCGCGGATTCTTCAAAGCGGCCGCCGGGTTCTTACAGCGGTGCAAGGGCGAAAAATTCGCCGCACACACGAATAAAATCAAGGCGTATAAGAAAGTCATCGACGGTTGCATCTTTGTCGAACCGCGGAAAATCATGATTGAAATGCCGGAAGGCGCTGAAATCGGTGACTGCCAGCGGCCGTTGAGAGCGCAGACAGCGCAGGGCGAACGCGTGGCGCTGGCAAACAGTGAAACAGTTCCCGCTGGAAGCCAAATGACATTCGTCGTCGAAATTGAAAGCGACCAATATGCTGATGCAGTGCTCGAATGGCTGGCGTTTGGTTGTAAGAACGGTTTAGGACAGTGGCGAAATGCAGGTAAGGGGCGCTACAAGGTAATCGACATCAAAGAAGTCAAGGATGCGGAAAGCGAAGTAGACCGCATTAAGAAAATGCTGAAAGGCTAAGGCCACAGCAAGCGAAGAGAAGCAAAGGCAAAGTACTGTCTTGTTTAGCGTCGCGACGGCATGGAACAGTAATGTTTAGTGAAGCAATGGCGCAGTATCGTGGAGTAAAGCGAGGGCTAAGTAATGCAATGCTAGGGCACAGAGTCGTACAGCGGGGTGAGGCAAGGGCCTTGTATGGCGTCGTAATGATACGCGACGGCAGGGAATAGTTCGGCACCGTGAAGCCCGGTAACGGCAAAGCTCAGTGTGGTGACGCAACGTTCAGTCCAGCAATGGCTAGGTTTTGTATCGCGCAATAACGTTAAGCAAAGGCCGTGTATAGCCAAGAAATGTGACGGCAGAGCAGAACCCGGTTGAGTACAGCAGCGGCATAGCATCGTAGCGTTGAGCAAGGGCAATGCATGGCAATGACTTGTCATGAATCGCGTTGCAATGGTATGGCAATGCATAGCGCTGTTTTACAGGGCCAAGGCATTGTAGAGTTTAGTTTGGCCACGGCTACGTACGGTCTCGTGCCGTCCAGTCATGGAGACGTATAGAAGCGCATTGTGGTGCAAAGGCGACGTTAAGCTGAGCTGATTATAGCAAGGGCAAGGCGAGGCAGTGTGTGGCCGGGTAACGACCCACATTAGAAAAAGGAGATGTAAACAATGAACACAATCACAGTAATCGGCAACATTGGCAAGGACCCGGAAAGCCGGGTAACTGCCAAAGGGACGCCCGTCGTGACGTTCTCGGTAGCAGACAACAAGAAGCTGCCGGGGACAAGCGGCAAAAGCAAAGAAGACTGGACAAGCCAATGGTGGTATTGCACCGCATTTAAAGAGCTGGCAGAAGCTATCGTCCAGGACGTTAAGCGCGGCGATCGCGTAGAGGTAACAGGCAAGATAGATATGCATGAATACACCGCTAAGGACGGCACACAGAAAGTAGCGTATAACTTGCTTGTTAATCGCATTGCGAAGGTTGTACGGCCACTGAGGACCAATAACGGCGGTTTTAGCAATATGGGTAGTGAAGTCGCCGACGAAGAAATCCCATTTTAGTTTAAAACAAAGGGATGGAGACAATGTTGTTTCAAGAACGGTTACGTAAATACCGAGAAGCGGCCGGGTATAAGACCGCTAAAGAATTTGCTATGGCATTGGGAATGCCTTATACATCATACATAGCTTATGAAAACAGACAGCGTGAACCTAAATACGATGTATTGATGGAAATAGCAGATAAATTAGGCGTCGCGATAGACGAATTGTTGGGATACGAGCCACAACAATTGGCAGAAGAGCAAACTGGATTTGATAAAAAGGCTACCGGAGAAAGGATTAAGGAATACAGGGTAGCACGCGGGCTTACACAGCACGATTTAGCAAATCGAGCTAATATCACGCGCATTGCTTTGGGAAATTATGAGAGGGGGCAGCGTATACCGACCATTGATATATTCGCACGTATCGCCATGGCCCTTAATGTATCCATTGATGAATTGATGGGATACCGGCCGGAGCAATCATCCATATGGCATTACGGAATGGCCGACTCGGTCATGACATTTGGAGACAATTTGAAACATTTAAGAGAAAATGCCGGATACAAACAGGCAAAAGACTTTGCAAAGGCCGCTGGTATACCTTATTCCAGCTATGTTACGTATGAACGAGGAAGTTGGCCTAATGAAGCTAATTTAAAAATGATTGCTTCGACTCTCCAAGTATCAATGAATGAGCTGATAGGGTACAGGCTGAATCAATTATCCCCGTTACAGCAGATAAAGCGGGATTTTGAAAGGGCTGGATATGAAGTTAACGAAGAAGGAGAACCATGCGACGGTTATGAAATAACTACGCCTGGTGAAAAATATCCTTTTCGCGTCGAAAACCAGGATGATCTAAAGCAAATCTATCATCAAATTAAGCTTGACGTACTTCGCGCTCAGAAGAAGGTTTGGAAAGATAATATTTACAAGTCCTTACTGAAATACGAAAGAAAACAATATCACGAAAAAGAAAAATATTTCATGTTTTTACAAAAGAAGGAGCAATAAAAATGAAGAACATCACGAAAAAACAGTTTATCGACACGGTAGCACAGCGGAGCGGTAAGACGAAAGGCACTTGCGCCCGTATCGTGGATGAAATGTTGGGTACTATCGCCGACCTCGTAGCGCAGGACTGCAAGATTACGTTTGTCGGGTTCGGCTCATTTGAAAAGAAGTACGTAGCACCTCGCACGGCACGCAACCCCCAGACCGGGGAAATGATAGAAACGACCGGCCACAACAGCATGAAATTCAAGGCTGGTTCGATTCTGAAAGAACGGCTCAATCAGTAAGCGGTGATGCAATGTGACACGCTGCTATTACTGTCATAAGAAACTCACAGGCTACCGGCACTATGTGGTAACGGTAGACGGGAAACTCATGCCGGTATGCGCAGACGACCGGGAATGTCGGCCACGGGCTATTAAATGCCACGGGCCGCGGCCCGGAGTCGCACACCAGGCAAGGAACAAAATGTTAGAAAGGAACAGAAATAAATGATGGACGTTAAAATCAAGAAAATCCTCGACAATTACAGCAAAGATGATGTGAAACTGCCGCTCATCACGGAAGGCAACGCGTGCTATGACTTCTACGCGCCGGCGAAATTCATCATCTATCCCGGTGAACATGGCGTCAAGATTCCGTCGGGACTGGCCTTTGAAATCCCGGACGGCTATTGCATGATGCTCTTCATGCGCTCTAGCTATGGGGCAAAGCGTGAACTGCGACTGTCAAATGCCGTGGGGGTTATCGACAGCTCATACCGCGGAGAGGTCCAGGGACTTTTCGACAATATCGGCGATAAGCCGGAAATCATCGAAAAAGGCGAACGATTCATGCAGGGCAAGTTGGTGCAGAATATCCCGATTTGCTGGAAGGAAGTGCAGACGCTGACAGATACACAGCGCGGTCAAGGCGGATTCGGCAGCACGGGAAGATAGGAGGAAGCAGACATGATAGACGACAAGATGGCCAAGATGGCCATAAACACGATAAGAGCATATTGCGACGGAAAGAAATGTGATGCTTGCGTCATATTCGATGCGTGCCGACAAACGAATGGCGGTTTTCGGTATTCTAATGGCTACGACACCGTGGGAACATTTGAAGACTGGCAGAAGCCATATAAAAAAACGCCGAAGTTTGATGTTGCACTCTATGACAGCCCCCTTTTTTCTAACTACATGGAACAGGTTGCCGAAAAAGAAGCCGGAAAAGTAGGGCTTAATTTTATAAGCGAATTAGATAAGGTTAAATGTTATCCTAACGGAACCATCAAAGTATGGTACAGAGGCGAAGACGGCAAAACGGTTTACAAGGGGAAGGCGAAATGCCACCCGAGGGACGCTTTCAACCCGGAAATCGGGATAAAACTAGCGATGCAAAGAATCGCTGAAAAGGTAAACAAGCCGTTCGTCCCGGCAAAAGAAGAAGTTTATTTTTACGTTGATAGTAAGGATGAAGCTTATAGCACTATTAATCACTGTGATAGCTGTGATGTTTTGTGTATCGCGTTGGGCAACTGCTTTAGGACATACGACCAGGCAAAGAATAATGCAGGCGTCATCATGAAACGCATTGAGAAAGCTACGGAGCTGTTGGAAAAATTACGAGATAAAGGAGATGAGCAACATGATGATTATAGACAATGAACACGATTACCCGAAACCCGGCGAAAAATGGAAGCATTTCAAAGGTCACGTCTATGAAATCATCTGCATTGCAGGAGATACAGAAAGAGACGGGCTGGACGTGGTGTATCGGGATACAGACGGCCCACACCTCATATGGGCGCGGCCGTTGCGTATGTTCATGAGCGAAGTGGACCACAAAAAATACCCAGACGTCACATGGAAATGGCGGTTCCAAAAGGTGGCTGATGCAGATGAATGAAGGTGATTTGATTGTTGAAAATTTTGGAATTATTCGGCGGAATCGGCAGCCCTAGAGTAGCGTTGCGTAATTTAGGGATTCCTGTAAAAGCCATAGATTATGTAGAGATTGATGAAAAAGCAGTGCGCAGCTACAATGCCATGTTTGCGAGCGAACTCCCGTATAAAACGCAGGACGTTCGCGGCTGGAATTTAAAGCCGGATATTCTCATTCACGGCAGCCCTTGCCAGGACTTTTCCATTGCAGGCCGTCAAAAGGGAGCAGACCCCGGAAGCGGCACTCGATCGTCGCTCATGTGGGAAACGCTGAATATCGTCAAAAACATGGGATTGTGGCGACCGAGAATTATAATTTGGGAAAATGTGAAGAATGTAAGAAGCCGCTACATGGTGCATAACCATGAGCGGTACATGATCGAGTTGAAAAAGCTGGGATATACAAGCAACTTTCGGATGCTAGACGCTAGAGACTTTGGCCTGCCACAAGCCAGACAGCGAATATTTACTATATCGGTGTTGGGCGGTCAAGATTTTGACTTTGATGCGCTTGAACGGAAGCCCATGAACCCGATCGCCGATTACCTGGAGAACGGCCCGGTAGACGACTTTTATACCGTCAAAGCACCCAGTATGTTGCGGGCAATCGGGAAAACAGGGACTGTACGCCGCCTGCCGATTATTAAAGATTACTGCTACACAATCACGGAGCGCCCAGACAGAGCGCCGGGAAGTGGTTGCCTCCCTATAGGTAATGGCAAATACAGATACTTGACGGAAAGAGAATGTTGGCGGCTACAAGGATACAACGACGAGGATTTTGAAGCGGCCGCCGGTGTTAATTCTCGACGAGCGCTGTATAAGCAAGCCGGGAACTCCATCCCTGTACCGATTTTTGAAAGCATATTCAGCGAAATGTTATAGAAAGGAGCAATGCAGGTGAATGATGTACAACACCCGAACCATTACACATGGCGCGGTACGGAATGTACAAAGGCCATTGAAATCATGACCAGCGGGGCGACGGGAGCAGATGCAATGTACATTGGCAATATCGTCAAGTACCTGTACCGCTACCCGGCCAAAGGGACGCCCTTAAAGGACCTCATGAAGGCCCGGCAGTATTTAGACTTTTTGATTACCAGTGAAAAGGAGCATGAAAAACATGAATAAAGTAGAAAAAATCAAACTCGAAGCAACGTTGGCAGCTATTTTGGGTATCAACAGCCCGGACCAGAAGTTCTCTATCACGATAGAAGGCTTCACCTACAAAGACATTACGATGCGGACCCACCTGGCAGACGTGATGCTCATCGTAGCGAAGTCCGCAGTCAACAACGAACCGTTCAAAGTGACGACGGAACACATTATCGACCTCGACCCGGAATACCCGGAAGAAGATCCGGACGACATGGACGATGAAGATGATGATGAAATCATCGAAAACCCGGGACAACACCTCGTCAACTTATTTCTCCGCACTTTCGGAGAAAAGGAATGACACACCGATTCGTCATCCATGGACGACCCATGACTAAGAAAAATTCGCTACAAAAGACGCGCTACGGCCTTGTGCAGGGTAAAGCCTATAGAGACTATGCCAAGGATGCTTTATGGCAGTTAAAAGCCCAAAGAAGGCCCGTTAAGCCTATTGAATGTGCCGTCACGATGACCGCAAAGTATTATATGCCGAACCGCAAGGGCTGGCCCGACCTTTTCGGGCTGGTCCAGGCGACGGCAGATATACTTGAAAGCGCGGGAATCATCGAGGACGACGGCTACATAGCTCAAATAGACGGCTCGATGATTGCGGGTATCGACGCAGACGACCCGCGCGTAGAAATCACTGTAAGCGAAATAACGAACTTGAAATTTCCGCTCTATGAACTACACCCGAAGTTAAAGAAAAAGCTCGTAGAAGGAAATCTAAAACGATTAACTAAGGCTAGAAAGGAGCAACATGAAGCTGAGTAATATACTGACAGTCTACGTCTTCATATTGGATGCATTGGCTATCGCGTTACTGCTGACAGCGAACTGCCTGGCACATAGCCTTATCGCCGTGGGAATCGGGACAATAGGGCTTGTGACTTTGTACCTTGTCGGGATACTCAAAAGCAGCGAAAAAGTTATAGCCAGGATGGAGATATACGTAGGTAAACCAGATCAAGAAGAATGGGAAGACAAGCATGATGACGGAAGGAGCTGACAAGCAATGAACCCACAATGGATTAATTACCGCGCATGGCATAAAGAAAAGCAGCAGATGATGCATGTATCCGAAATCGACTTCCGCAAAGAAAGAATCAAGGGAAGAGCGAAAGACGGTACTATCATCGTTGCAAGGTTCGACGAAGTGGTTCTTATGCCGTGGACGACGTATTACGATGACAGCTATGATGACGTGATGATTTACGAAGGCGACATTGTCAATGTTACCCACAAAGACATGACGCGACGTTTTGTCATAGACGACGAAATGGGAGTATTACTGGCACGTTGCATCGAAGATGAACAGCACCCGTTTGTCAACTTTGACCTAGGGATGCTGTTGGACGACGACGACCATGTTGCAGTGATTGGCAACGTATATGAAAACCAGGAACTATTGGAAACGTAAAGAAAGAGGTGTAACCATGGATAAAAAAAAGATGATCAGCGACATGAGGAAAGTCCTGCTGGACTACTGCATCACCGACTTACGAAGCAATGAAGCTGCTAGGCACGGACATAAAGACGATTACACCGCCCTGGACTATGGCGCATATGTCGGCGCAAAGACAATGGCTGTCACGGTACTGAATCATATTCCAGAATACTGCCAGGATGACAAGAAAAAGATGAAAGAATTCTTCTTTGGCGTATACGAAGAAGCAATGAGCAAAGCCAACCAGCATATCTTTACCAACGAAGATGAGAAAAAATTAGCGAAGTTGGCAATTGAAATGACTGGCCCGCTAAAAGCAGAACTTTGTGCAAAATATAATGAAAACAAACTTATATACGGGCATTGCTGGACATATCGAAGTTCTCCCGACGGGACGAAACATGTCTATTTATGTCCGGCATGGGATGATAAAACGGGGTCATGCATGTTGGATAAGTGAGAATCATATTTATGAAAAAGAGGTGAGAAAAACGGACATTAGCACGAAACATATAGATGAAGTCATTGAACGTGCATATCTTAGTGGCAAAAATCACGTCACGCTGGCTCTAACAGGCGATAGCAACGTAGATAAGGCGTTGACCCGCAAGCTCGACGAAGACGGCTATAAAGTGGCACTCAATGACGATAATATCATGATTAGCTGGGGATTTTAGGAGAAGAGGTGTACAGGATGACCGACGAAGAAAACGCAAAGCTAACAGAGCTGCTAAAAAAGAAGCAAAAAGAATGGTGCAATAAATACTATCAGTACGGCATGGGACATAAATGCTATACAGAAAAGTCATATGGAAATGTATATTGTCCGGCCAATGATAGCGACAACGGTTGTTGCATCGAACTGCTAATTAGTGGTATCAACCGAAGAAGGTAAAACACGTGTAAATCGACACGGTTAAAGGAGCGAAAAATGAGCATGGACGATAAAACCAGGCTATTAAACCTGCTAGAAGCCTTCCGCGTACATATGTGTACTAAGGACCACGCCATGAAGCATTGCGTCAGAGATGGCCAATGCCCTATGGCCTACCCGGCCCGGTTTACCGTAGAAGGCAACGAAATCAGCACGATCAATTATTGCATGATAGAAACAGTTAAAAGAGCTATGAGTAAAAGCATGAATGACAAAGGAGAGATAGAACATGGCTAAATATGTAAAGAAACCTGTAGTTATCGAAGCATATCAGACAGACAAAGAAATGATTATTCACACATTAGAAGGCGACATGAAAGCCGGCGTAGGCGATTACATTATCACAGGTGTACACGGCGAACAGTATCCATGCAAACCGGATATTTTTGAAGAAACGTATGAATCTGTAGAAGATAAGCATGTAAATGAATCTGAAGGCGGCACGCATGAACATGAATGGCCACGAGAAAACAATTTAACCTTTGGTGAAATGCTGGAACATTTAAAACAGGGGCGTGAATGCTACCGGCGAGGATGGAACGGGAAAAATCAGTATATTTTCTTGGGAACGGAAATTAGTTACGTAGACGATACTGGTTACAGAACCAAGAGCTATCATCACACCATGGGTAGCAAAGCGATTGTCTTTGTAGGCACTCAAGGGGAACAGGTTGGTTGGCTTGCAAGCCAGGCGGATATGCTCAGCGATGACTGGGCGGTCAAGCCCACAGGCGAATACAACTGCTGTGGATAAATGACAGGCAGCGCCGGAACATGGCTGGCCCGGCGCTTTCCTGGAAAGGAGGATACATGATAATGACAGCGGAAGAAGCAAGAAAAATAGCAACCCAAAAGCGGTTAGAGGAGATAGAAGCAATTAATCCCTCGTACCAGGCGTGTATTGAAGATATTAATTGGGCCGCTCGTCAAGGGGATTATAGTGTGATTTTTCATGGGGAGTTACAATCACAAGATAAAAAATCACTCAAAGAAAAAGGCTTCAAATTATCGAGATATACAATATTGTTACATGATTATTGTTGCAAAGATGTGTATTACAAAATCAGTTGGGAGAAGCAATATACTTTATGCGAACGCATAAAAAAACTATTGAGTTTTATTTGAAAGGAGAAGTGTATGGACGTAGAGCAAAAATGGCGTGAAGCACAAGCGACACAGCAAAAGCTAAAAGACCAGGAACGGGAAAGGCGGCATAAGCCGATACCGAAAGCCGTCCGCAAGCAGGTATACGAAAAGTACGACGGCCACTGCGCATACTGCGGGCGTCCTATCGCCTACAAAGACATGCAGGTAGACCACATCAAAGCCCACTATCTAGGCGGCGCTGATGAGCTGGATAACTACAATCCTGCCTGCCGCATGTGCAATTTTTACAAAGGTACGATGGATATTGACCATTTTCGTGACCAGCTGAAATTGGTCCGCGAACGACTGCATAAAGTCTATATCTACCGCCTGTCCCTTGCATACGGACTAATAGAAGAAAAAGATAATGACATTGAATTTTACTTTGAAAGGGGTAAACAATGAAAGATTATATCGAACGCATGAAAGACGAAAGTCAGGAACTGGTTGAAAAGTGGGATAAGTTGAATGAATTTCAATGCCGGCACTGCACCCAACTTGATGACACTGAAAACTATTTAATGAGAGAACAGCTAAAAGTAATGGATAAGTATATTCATATCCTCGAAGCCCGTATTGCTCACGCAATATTAAAAGAAGCTGGCAAGTAAGGAGGTGGCAATATGAGCTATATCATAAACCCGTGGTGGTTCTACCTAATTAACATTATTTCCAAGTTTAATCTTTTACTTAATTGTATTTTTGTGATTAGTGTCTTAGTGAGTTTCGGTACTGCCCTTGTGTATTTTTGTGGAGATATGCTAGAAGATACATCAAAAAGAATGGCTAGGTTTTTAAAGATTTCGTTAATCTTTTCGCTTGTTGCAGCCTCGTTGATTGTATTCATCCCAGATGAATCCACCATGAATAAAATGTTGGTTGCTAATACATTAACTAAGCAGAATATAAGTGCTGGCGCCGAATTTACGCAAGACCAAATAGGGGAAATCATCGACAAAATAGCAGACGCGGCCATCAAAGTCAAACAAGCTGAAAATGGTGATAAAACATAAAAGGATAGGTGATATACATGAATTGGTATGCACCCGGAGAAGTAAAGACTCATCAGATGAGCGATGAAGAAAAGCAGCTGTACGCTGAACAACGGCGAAAACGTTATCCGTGGGAAACAAAAGAAAGCAAGCGTGACCTGGACGCGCATCATATCGGCGCGCACCGTTCACCGCTTTTCATGTGGAAAAGGAAGTGACAGGAAATTGAAAGGTGAAGGCAAGCTCATACTGCGTCAAGCGGTATCCATGGTAATTACATTTTGTGTTTGTGTACTGATTTTTTATGTAACAGGAGCGTGGTAAAATGGAAGTCCTATACACGACGACGGAGGCGGCCAGGGATACACTGGCCCTTATCCGCTATAAAGTAGAAGGCAATGACGAGAAATTCAAGGAAACGGCGTTAGCAATCTCCCGAAAGCTGGATTCAGAAGGCAGGTGCGACGCGGCGCTCTTTATCCGCGCGCAATACAATGAGATACCGACGTTCATCCCCATGGAAGGTGGCTATGTACGCCCGTCTAAGGACGCGTACTATTTGGGCATAGCAAAAGCCGTAGCACAGCGCGCAACGTGTCTACGGCGCATCTATGGGGCAGTAATCGTAAATGATGATGAGATAGTCAGCACCGGCTACAATGGAGCGCCGCGGGGACAGCGGAACTGCTGCGATACCGGGAAATGTTACCGTCGTCTGCATCAAGTGCCCCATGGGCAGATGGTAGAGCGTTGTGTGGCTGTACATGCCGAAGAGAATGCGATCATATCAGCCAGCCGCCGGGAAATGCAAGGCGCTACCCTGTACCTATGGGGCCTGGACGTTGAATCTGGGAAAGAGCTGCCGAACCCGGAACCATGTTTACAGTGCTGGCGACGCATCCACAACGCCGGGATAGTCAGAGTCGTAACGATTGGAGGGGATGCACATGCACCACAATCAGCGCGCCGCGATTGACTCCACGACGCGACATATAGAACTTATGTTTTACCGGGAAAAGGAAATCAAGAGGGCCGTACGGCTGGCCAGGGAGAACGTCACGGGCGGTCATAGTGGCGGCGGAAACGGGCACGCATTTGTATCAGATCCGACAGCCCTGGAAGGCATACGGCTGGCAACGGAGCTAAAACAAGTCACACTGAGCGACGGCGTCGTCATCAAGCGCCCGGAACGATGGCTTAGACTCGTGGACGGGGTATACGAAGCCCTGGACGACATTTCCCGGCGTGTAGCTACCTGCAAATACCGCCGCCGGGAATCGTGGAAATCAACGACAGTGGAATTCGGGATTGACCGAAATACCTACTATACGATAGTCAACGACGTGCGGACGCTGGCGAAAATGGGGGCGTGCCAGCTGGGCCTTATCCGCGTGATATAAAAAAGAAGGGCGACTCATTACGAGCCGTCCTTCTTTTATTTATTCCATTCCGCGACGCCCAACTTAGCTGTCCGCTGGGGCCGTTCGTCTCGGTGGTCAATCCACCACGACGCGCTGGCATGACCGCCGTACCAGGTCAAACATTTATCTGCCTCTTCTCCGGGATGACGGGCCAGCCATTCGCGGGCGGCCGCCATCTTTTCTTTGCGGATACTTTCAGCCCACCGGATTTGCTTTTCGCTGCCAGTAAGAGCTGGAAGTCCGTCCGCCTTAGCCTGTTTAGCCGCGGTTGTGGCTTCTTCCTGCCGGACCTTTTCGTAGCAGTCGGGGCAGACTGCATAATTTTCGTACCAGGCAATCTTCTTTTCTCTTTCAGCGGCCGTACCGTAGATCTGGACGGTCCCTGTATGTCCACAAGAATAAGTTACATCGTATTTCATGAGAATCCCTCCTCCTAACGCATCCGGACGTCGGCAAAGTCGTCGTCTTCCAGCCAACAGTGCTGTTGACCACACGGGCCGACTACGTGGTCCGCCCGGTCGCGCCAGTTTTCATCCCGGAAACCGCAAGCTTCCGGGTACGGGCAGTCTGAGCAACCCGTCATGTTTTGTAACTTTTGATTAAAATCATCAATTGCCTTGTTATACTTCTCCATATATTCGGTTAACATAATATCTCCTCCCTACTGCTATTATAAGTCCTTGATATAGTTCACAATCATTGCCACTTCTGTGCCGTCCGATAATTGGAGACGAAGCAACGCTCTTAAAACCGCTAAATCCATTTTGTAATTAATGTAGCAGTTTTCCGAATCCTGCGATCCTGGTTCAGCTAACCGCCATTCGCGGTAGTTGTATTTGAGCGATTCAATTTCGCTCGAAATTCTTTCTTGTAATTCTTCGCCGCTAATAGTGTAGGTGTTTTCCTTTAACATTGTCATGGTGTTTTCTCCTTTCTGTAACTGCATTTCTTTTGTTGTCTACATAATATCACGAGTTTAACCGCTTGTCAACAATAAAAATAGAGTTAATTAAAATATTTTAAAAGTTATTGACATTTAAGAAACGGTTATATATACTATAGATAACAGAAAGGGAGTGCATATAATGACGAAAGAAGAATTTAAGATTATGTGGAAAAAGTGGCTTGTCGAAATTGGCAAGTCGGAAACAGAACTTTGCAGAGAGCTGGGACTCAAACAGCAGACTTTCAACGCTAAGACCAGGAACGCAACGATAAAATACGTTGAACTGGATGACATTGTAAATCAGTTTGGATATACGGTGGAAATCAGAAAAAAGATAAATAACCCTTAAAATACAGTTGACAACAAGTAAAAATATGTTATAATATAATCAGAAAGAGGGCAGGAAGCCCCAGGGAGTAGAAGGGAGACGGGATTATGAAAAGATTTACTTATGAAAAAGATGGTAAGCAGTGGTCTTGGTGGAACAGCGACGACAAATACTATTGCACGAACTCCATGGGAGAAGGCGTATTTGAAATCGCCCGTGGAAATCGGAAACAGCTGACAGGAACTTGCCAATTCTCTGTTGCTGGGCTGAAAGATAGCTCAGCGAAGAAAAAGATTCTTGGGTTTATGAAAGACAAATTTGGGTGTTGGGATGATTAAAGGAGGAGACGGAAATTATGACAGCAAAAGAAGAAGTAAAGCGCGAACTAGAACGTAGAATCGCCTCGAGAGAAGAAACAAAGAAGAGAATTGAAGAAAACGCATATTTCCTTGAATCGTTATTCCGTCGACTCAAAAGTGGAGAAGACGTTGTGAATTTAACCTGATTCTGCAAGAAGTCTCCCGCCTCTTTAGGCGGTGAGATGAATTGTAGGTTTTTCTGCGGGTTCGATGCCCTCAGAAAAACAATGGCTTCACAAGTTGCTTTGCAGTATAATCAGTAGTAAGAGTGAAAGAATTTGGAAAGTCAAGGCAGGCGATGGTAATGAATAAGGCATACCGATACAGAATCTATCCGACAACGGAACAGAAAATGATGTTTGCCAAGACCTTTGGGTGTGTCCGATTCATCTACAACAAGATGCTGAGTGACCGCCTTGCCTATTATAAGGAAACCGGCCAAAAGCTACATAACACGCCTGCGCAGTACAAGGAAGAATTTCCTTGGCTAAAGGAAGTAGATAGTTTAGCCCTTGCCAATGCCCAAATAAACCTGAATAAAGCCTACAGCCACTTTTGGAATGACAGCAAGCATTTCGGCAAGCCGCGCTTCAAGTCCAAGAAGAATTGTCGTGCTTCGTATTCCACGAACAACCAGAAAGGTTCTGTCCGAATCGAGGGCCATAAGGTGAAACTGCCGAAAATCGGCTGGGTGAAACTACGCCAGCATCGTCCCTTGCCGGATAACAGTATCATAAAGACTGTAACCATCAGCCAGACGCCATCAGGAAAGTACTATATCAGTATGCTGGTGGAGTATGAAAACCAAATACTCCCTATCATACCGAAAACTTTCCTGGGTCTGGATTTTGCAATGCATGGCTTGTATGTGGCTTCCGATGAGGAGGAGGCTGAGGATCCCGATTTCCTGCGAAAGGCAGAGAAAAGATTGGCGAAGGCGCAGCGGAAGCTATCCCAAAAGCAAAAAGGAAGTCACAACAGAGAAAAACAAAGGCTGCGTGTAGCTATCCTCCATGAGAAAGTAGCCAATCAACGCCGGGATTTCCTGCACAAGAAAGCCCGTTACCTCGCAGACCGCTATGACGCCATTGGTATTGAGGATATCAGCGTCAAAGCGATGGCCAAGCGGAAAAAGGGTGGCAGGTTCAGCTTTGGCAAATCCGTAGCTGACAATGGCTGGAATATATTCACGAACATGCTGAAGTATAAGCTGGCTTGGCAAGGCAAACAGCTTGTCAAGATAGACAAGTGGTATCCAAGCAGTCAGTTGTGCCATGTCTGTGGCTACCAAAACAATGAAACAAAAGACTTGTCTGTAAGGGAATGGGATTGCCCGAAATGTGGCAGTCATCATAACCGCGATAAGAACGCGGCCATCAATATCCGAGAAGAAGTTAGGCGAATATTTGCCTGACGTAATCCATAAAGTACCGTGGGTCGCACGGGAATCTACGCCTGTGGAGAGAGTGTAAGCCGCCGCAACTCTTGGGAGTCAGTGGCGCTGTTCTCGCTGAAGCAGGAAGCTCCCGCCTCTATAGGCGGGAGTACGTTCACCCAGGACAACGAAGAATAGAATAGCGAAGAAAGGCCGATACCATGAGTACCGGCCTTATTTTTTTTGCCATTTTTGCTTATTCTAAGAATAACTGCTATGAAAAACACGTATAATAATAGTGTAAGGTTTTAGCGTAAAGAACTAAAACCACCGGACAACAAACGGCGGCGAGAAGTGCAGTAGATGGCGCTATAGCACTCCGCCGCACACACTGTCCATACATCCTGCTTACACCTCTGTAAAAGGATTTACACACAAACCACATAGACTTGGGCCGCCTTCCTGCTTTGGCGGCTCTTGTCATATAACAGGAGAGAGACATGGAAACATTGAGACTAGCATCTAAACAACAGCGTCTTAGTGCGTTGAATCTCGACGCTATCATACAACGTAAAATCGATGAGGCTACCCGTAGAGGAGCGGCCAGCGTGCAGATCATATTACCCACGGGGTACGATAAAGACGCCGTGGATGACATGATTGACTTTTTGTGCATGTGGCAGTACCGTGTGAAATGGTATCATGCAACGGATTGCCTCGAGATCTCCTGGACGTTGGATGACGTGATGGATAGTAAGAAACAGTAATTAGACATACAGATACATGCAAGGCCTTGTAAAAGTCGCTTATAACGGCATACAGGGCCTTAATTTTTTAAGTATACGGTTAAAAGGTGGTGATACAGTGGCGAAAGGTAAATATCAAGAGTGGTTGACAAAGGAAGGCTTGCTTAGACTACAAGGCTGGGCTAGGGATGGACTTAGCGATGAGCAGATAGCGGCCAACATGGGTATTAACGCATCAACACTGTATAACTGGAAACGTGACCATTTAGAGATTTTAGAGGCCCTAAAAGAAGGGAAGGATGCTGTCGATAGGCAGGTAGAGAACGCGCTGCTTAAATCGGCGTTGGGATACAAATACGACGAAGTTACAGAAGAACGGCGTGACGATGAGCTTGTTGTGACGAAAGTCGTACACAAAGAAGTGCAGCCGAACACAACGGCGCAGATATTTTGGCTAAAGAACCGCAAGCGGCTTGAATGGCGTGACCGCGTAGAAAACGCAATCACCGGCGCGGACGGCGGGGCAGTCAAAGTCGAAACGCTCACCGACGCCGACGTGGACGCACGTATCAAAGAGCTTGAAAGCAAGCTAAAGGGCCTTGACAAGTAATAATTATGCATGTTTGGCTGGCTTAACCCGGGGTTGATAGCATGAAGTCGACAAAAACAACGAATAAAACTAGCAAAAAGAGCTTGAAAGAGAAAGTCGAGCTAATGCGGCTGATGGAGTGGAAGCTATGGAAGAAAGACCCGACGGCCTTCATCAATGACTGCTGCTATACGGTCAATGAAGCGAAGAACGGGGCTGTCGAACATTTCCCGAAGCTTGATTACCTGGCACGCGTAGATCAGATTATTCACGGCGAGCAGGTAGCGGCATTTCCAAAGAGTCGCCGTATGATGATGACGTGGCGGTGCCTGGCGAATCTCCTGCACTATGCCATGTTTGGGAAAAACCTGTCGATATTCGTCCAGTCAAAGAAGTATGATGACTCCGCTTATCTCCTGGGAGACAGCCGTTTCATGTTTTTGTATGAGCATTTACCCAAGACGCACGAATGGCCAGCTGTCGAAAGAAAGACGCGCTCAAAGATGGGATATGACTACATCAAATTCTCGAACGGCGTTGAATTACGAGCCGTCGCAGAAGGTGCCGACCAGCTCCGTCAGTACACCGCATCTGTCGTATACTGCACAGAAATGGCTTTCTGGGACTTTGCACAAGCTACCTGGAACTCACTCCGCCCGACGATTGAAGGCGGCGGGCGTATCTTCATCGACTCGTCTGCCAATCCGGGCTTTTTCTGCCAGCTTGTGACCGGACAGCTCAACGAAGGCGAACCGGAAGAAGAGCAGGAACCGCATGACGTGCTGGAAGGCGTACACGAGTACCGGCGTAATGGCGTGTATGTCGCCAGGATACACTATACCGCGGACCCCTCGAAGCGCTCCGAAGAGTGGAAGACCAACGAACGCAAGGGGACTACCACAGAAGGCTGGGAACGCGAATACGAAATCAACTGGACGGTCAGCGCCGAACCGAAGTATTACCCAGAATTTGACTACAATCGCCATGTAGCCAACGAAGAGCTGCACCCGATTGAAGGGCGGCCGCTCCTGCTGTCCTTTGACTACGGCCTCACCCCGGCGACTATCATTGCACAGACGACAGCAAAAGGGCAGCTTCTTATCTTGTCGGAATTACAGTCCTGGGATTGTGGGATGCTGGCCCATGGCCGTGCCGTGCAAGCAGAATTATCGACGTTTTACAGCGGATACGAGTATACAGCAGTTGGCGACCCGGCAGGCAACCAGCGCGCACAGAGCGACGAAAAGACAGCTAACGAGATACTCCGTGACCGCTACGGCATTATCGTCGAACCGGGCGAACTCACACAAACAGGGCGCAGTGAAGCCGTGCGGTACTATCTCACGACACTTACGCCCGACGGGAAACCCCTCTTACAGCTGGACCCGCGCTGTCAGATGCTCATCGAAGCATTTACGGGCGGCTATCATCGTAAAGTCGTGGCCGGGCGCACACTCGACGAGCCGGAAAAGAACGAGTACAGCCACTTAATGGACTGCCTAGCGTATCTTTGTGCAAAGCTCTACCGGGACAATACCAGCATGGCAGACAAGTGGAAGCGGTTGACCCGTGGCAAGATGCACCGGGCCGGATATATGTAACCGCGTGGAGCGACGCCGCACCGGACAAGGGCGACTCCACGGTAACATGCTTCTTTCTATCATAGGCGGGGCCGACAACCCCGCCACCCATGGCAGTGTAGGTTAAGGAAAACCAGCTACAAGCTATCGCGGTCCAAGCCCGCGCATTGCCCTACAGCCCTATGGAGGGCCTTATCCCAGTTTCGCCAGAAGACTCCTTCCTCTTAGGTAGGGGATGAATGGCGAGTCTGTGGTGTAATATCAATAGCAGTTAGACTTCTGCGTGAACAAAAAAGTATTTTCAATCAACGGCCTTGGAGCCGTTTTCGGAGGAGCACTCCCCCTTGCCGCAGCACGACGCCATAGGCGAATCGCGACGGGTAGAAAAGAAGTGCAAAATGTATCTACCAAAGTAAGCAGAACTTCGATTTCGAGGGACTGTGTAAGGGGCTTTTGGACAGCCCTTTGAGAATAAGGCTATCCTGATTCCAGGAGGAAACTTAAACAGCAACCTTCTCAAGAATCTTCCACTTCTATAAGCGGGAGAGGTTCAATTAGCTATCAAATCGAGGTGATGAGATGGAGGATTTAAACCAGAGCTTATCCGCCGCACAGGACACGGGCGGACTGTTCGGCCGGGATGCTCCGCGGATGAGCGTTACGGATTGGCTGTTACAGCAGGCAGAGCCGGAAGAACAGCCGATATCCCTGGACACGCTCAAAGATGATGAAATCAAGAAGATCATGATGAGTGTCAAAGACGGTATCGACGTTGCAAAGAAGTATTACGAGTCGACGGTAGAGCCGAAACTGATACACCGACGCAAGCTCCGCAACGGGGAACAGGACTTGTACGAAAAGAAGCTGCCGAACCTCTCGAAGAAGAGTAAATTCGTCAGCATGGACTTCAACAACATCATCGAATGGATGAAGCCTAGCTTAGTAGAAGTCTTTATCGGCAACGAATCGCCTGTCACTATCGCAGGCAGTACCATTCAGAACGACGACACGGCAACGAATATACAACACTTAGTCGAATACCAGCTCACCCGCAAGAATAACTATACATCCCTTGTCAACGACGTCATTGACGACGCACTGGGGACAAATTTAGGTGTTGCTAAGGTGTGGTGGAAGCGGGATGAAGACCGTACCCGTTACAAGCTCATGTTCGATGTGAACGACATGCAACAAGCAATGATGCTCACGCAAGCGTCGCTGTCGGGCGAAATCGAGATACAGAAAGTCAAGCAGCTGAAAGACGCACCGGATTTGTATGAAGTCCAATTCGACCACGTCAAAGTCACGGCTAACTATCCGGTTGTCGAGTATGTACCGCCCACGGAATTACGGTTCACACCGGAAGCCAGCACACTCCAAAAGTGCAAATTCGTGGCGCACCGCAAGATTGTAAAAGGCGACTATCTCAAGCGCAAAGAGCAGGACGGAACTTATCAGAACGTCGATGAGGCCCTGGAAGCTGCGGGCGATACGAAGTATACCTCCGCCGACGAGTACATCAACAAAGAGCTGTCCGACGACCACATGCGGCCGAATGATGGTGATAACGCGTCTAAAGACGTCGAGCTGTACGAGTGTTACGTAGACGTGGATTACAACGGCGATGGTATCTACGAGCATTTGATTGTCCATTGCGTCGGCGATACGCCGTTATCTATACAGACCAATGAGTTCGATATTGCTCCGTTTTTCGCGATGGGCAGTGTCCGCGAAAGCCGCAAGATATTCGCCGACATGGCCCTGGCAGAGCAGGTAGAAGGCTTGCAGGACTTAAAGACGGCGCTTATCAAGCAGATTGTCATCAACGTAGCGAAGAACAACGACCAGCAGAAATTCATCGACTACACGGCGGTAATGGATATGGACGCCCTGCTTCACGGTGACGAATACGTCCCGATTAAGGGCGACCCGAACGCGGCCATTGCAAACCCGCCGCCGGCGAATATCTCACCGCTCACGATGGACCTTGTCAACTACGCCGAGAGCGAACTGGAAAACCGTACCGGCAGTACGAAGTACAACCAGGGCTTAGACGCCAACAGTCTCAACAGCACGGCCACGGGTATCACGGCCATTCTGGGGCAGGCAGATAAGCGTATACGACTTATCGCACGGTTATTTGCAGAAAACTGGATAGTCCCCATGATTCGCTTCCTTATCCTGCTCAACAAGAAGTACGGCGAACCGGTGCAGACCTTCCGTTTCAAGGACGAGGAAGTCTCTATCAAGAGTGAAGACCTCGATATTGACTATGACCTCATCATCAACGTCGGCAACGGCGCGGGAACGAAAGAAGCACGGATACAGAGCTATATGATGCTCCTCAGCAACGTATACCCGGTATTATCGCAGGCAGGCGTAGCGACCCCCAAGAGCTATTACGCCGCCGGTACGGCGCTCCTCGAAGAAATGGGCCTCAAGAATACGCAGGGCATTTTACTGGACCCGGATTCGCAGGAAGCCCAGCAGATGCAGGCACAGCAAGCCCAGCAGGCTGTACAGGCCGCACAGGCACAGGAAGCCATGGACTTGCAGAAGCAGCTGACATTGAAGCAGGCCGACTACGAAGGCAAAGCCGCCGTGGCGTCTATTCCGTCTATCCGGGCGAACATGAACGATTTGCCGCTTGACGCGCAGGTAAACATCATCAATACCCGGACGGCAGGAAACACCAGCCCACAGGCGATGATTGAGAAGATCGCACGGGACCAGCTGGCACAGATGACCCAGCAACAAATGCCGCAACAAGCCACACAACCGCAGGCGCCGCAAGAACAGCCGCAACAAGCCACGCCACAAGTTCCACCACAAGGGGGACCCATGAATGGACAATAAGCTGAAATACTTGCTCGATACGATGCGGAGCGGCGATGATGCGGCCCAGAAACGGTACCTTGCAGATTTACTCACGAAGGGCCAGCAGGCAGAGGACCTCAAATCCTTCCTGGACGACTGGCTGAGAATCGAAGAGCAGACCGCACTAAAGGACCTGGACAGCCCCACAAAGTCTGCCGACGACGTGAAACGCGACTACCAGGCCGCTATGAGGCTGTACCACTATATGACAGGAATCATTGAGATTGCAAAGCAAAAGCGCAGCAACCAGAAAGGAGAATAGACGTGTTTGACTTTAATTTACAGTTGTTTGCAGAAGGAGAAGCCAATGTATCCACAGCAACGACTACCAACGAAAACGTCGAGGGCGCCGCCCAGGCAACACAGCCGGAGTCTTTGTATCTTGTGACGGACCCGCGAACCGGCCGGAAGAGCATTTCCCCGGCCAAACCGGAACCGACCGAACCGGTAGAAACCAAGGCAGAGGAACCGTCTGTACCGAACGAGCCGGAAGCACAGCCGACGGAACCGACCGAAACGACGGAAACGAAACCCGCCGAACCGGCGGCAACCGAACCAGCTGCCGAAAAACAGCCCGAACCGCTTATCCATACGGAACCGTATACCCTGGACGAACTGAATACTGCCATTGCACAAGGGAACGTCAACGAAAGCCGTATCCCTCAGCAGTACCAGTTGCAATACGCGCAGTATCAGCAGGAACAGGCACGCCGTCAACAGCAGTACCAGCAACAGCAGCAGGCCTTGCAGATGCAGGCCCAACAGCAGCAGCTGGAACAGCAGAAACGAATGTTTGCCGATATTGATAATGCCGCAACCAACCAGGCCATGAAGGCATTGGGCATTACGCAGGACGATATTGATACCGCCGAATATTCCGACGACGACGCTGTAAAACAGAAAGTAGCGCATTTCAATACTGCTAAATCCTACTATAAGGAACAGCTTATTGGCGCTATCCAGCAGCAGCAGATGCGGACGCAGGCCGCACAGAATGAACAGCGGGCCATTTATCAAAGCATTGTCGATTTTACGCAGCAGAAACAGGCCGAAGAACCTCATTTCGCCGACATTAACCAGTTAATGGGAACGTATTATCAGACCATGCCTTATAAAGACGCAGCCGCTATCGGGGATGCTATCAAAGCCCTCCAGGGCGGTAATATCAACCCCACGCAGTGCAAGGTACTCGAAGGCTATTACGACAAATGCCGCACGGCGTACTACGCCAAAGCGAATGATCTGACGAAACAGCCGAAGAAAGTACCAGTTCCGAAAGTCGAACAGCCCGGCACGGGAGCGAAAGCCCCGGCGAAACCCATTGATTTTACACAGATGCGAAATATGACAGTCCGCGAACGGCGTGCGTTCATCGCAGGCCTCAGCGGCAGATAAAGGAGAGATGAAAACATATGGCATATGATGTACAGAGAAACTTGAATAAATCGGCCAACCAGTCGTATACCTACGATGCTATCGGCCATGCAGAGGATATTAGCCCTATCCTTACCAACATCACCCCGGAACTCACATTGTTCTATTCCAAGTTCGGCGATTCCGAACCGGCCAAAGCCATGAATTTCGCGTGGATGACAAAAGGCCTGTTCCCGCCGCAGGATAACGCCCACCTCGAAATGGAAGACTATAAGTTCCAGCCGGGCGGCTCCATCGAAGGCCTCTCGAATAACGTCCAGTTCTTCCAGAAGACCGGCATGGTATCCGACGCACAGAACAAAGTCCAGAAAGCGTACCAGAACGAACACGGCTCCGAACTGGCTGACCTCCGTTACGATGCTTATACGGGCCTGGCACAGGATATTGAATACATGCTCGTCAACTCCACGAAGAAAGTGGACGGCTCGGCTACTGTACAGCCTCGTTCCGGCGGCGTGCCGTTCTTCATGCAGCAGAACCTCATCGACGTTACTGTATCCACTACGGATAACACTGTTACATCGTCCGAAGAAACGCACCTGGCAACGGGTGACATTTGCTATTTCGTTGCTGACACCATGCCGACGGGCCTTAAAGACGGCCTCTACTACTACGTACGCGTAGACAGCACCAACAGCAAGAAGCTGACCATCTTTGATACGCAGAAAGGCGCTGTCGAAAATATCAAAGACGACCAGGTAACGCTGTCGGCCGCTGGCACGAACGTCAAGATCGTAACGAACAACGTCCTTTCCTTGGGCAAGAAACGCACGTACACCCTTGACGACATTAATAATGCCATGGAAATGACGTCCAAACGCGGCGGCCATCCTACGCAGGCTTATATGTCGTCCAGCAAGTACCGCGAATTCATCAAGTTGGTCTTGGCCACCATGACGGCTACCCGTAAGGGCAACGAAAAGGCCAATGCCACGGAATTCGCTACGACCTACCAGGGCGCCTTTGGCCTCATCAACGCCAACGTCCACCCGATTTACCCGGACAACCGTATCGACATTCTCGACCTGTCGTACTGGGATATGAAGTACCTCGACAAACCGCACGAAGTACCGCCCGAAAAACTCAGTAAAGACGGCACGTATGAAAAATTCGTCATCGAAGCCAGCCTGGGCCTCAAAGGCACACAGCCGAAAGCGTCCTGCTCCATCGTTGATATTAAGCGATAGTCAATTCCATAAGAGAAGGGGTTCACACCCCTTCTTTTTATATAAAGGTGGTGACTCTGCATGATAACGAAACAAAAGATTTACCAGAATGGCGACGAAATCTGCTTGCGGAACACTGTCGATGTATCGAGTACGGTAGATGCGGCCCGGCGCGTCAATGAGATTGACAACGGCGGCTGGGCTGGGGATAAGAACGAACGTATCCAGCTCATGGGCTTCATCCCGCCTGAATTCTGGGGATTCGACCCGTGGCTCATCTGCGCTAAACGGGCTGAACTCGAAGGGAATCAGGCGAAATACCAGTACTATATCCAGAAATTCTTTAGTGTGTGGAAACAGTTCGCCGTCAACCACAAGAAACGCATGTGGCGCGGGGCGGTGTTGCTGGGATGATTACTGCCAAATCGCTCAAGAACCTTATCCGCTATAAGCTGGGGGACAATAACGAAGTCCAGTACAGCGACTATGACATTCTCCAGGCCATCAACGAAACCCTGCGTTACGTCAATCAGTATTACATCAACAGCGACTTCCTCGAGAAGGTCCAGCACTACCGGCAGGACGACATGAACCGGGAAATCGACGAGTACAATGCCAGCTTATCGACGGACCCGTCCGACGAAACCGCGGAGAAGCCGACGCCGAAAGAGCATATCGACATGCCGATTACCGGCGTAGATCTGCCCGACGACTTCCTTACTCTCGTGCGTATCGTCGACGGCCACGGGCGTGACCTGCATCCAGGAGACGCCATCCGGCCGCCGCGCTGGGATGAGTATAAGATTTTCCGTAACAAGTTGTATGCCGGGGTGAAAGACGTGGATATGCTCTATAACGCCGCGTTTCTTAGTATCACCGACTTGGATAACGGGAAAATCGACCTGCCGGCCGTCTTTCTCGATGCATTGTGTAAGCTGGCCTGTATGGTCCTTACACAGACACCGGACGGCGATACCATGCAACAGGCCGTAGAGACAGCCCTGGCCAATGTCGTACCCATGCGGAAATATGCCAACAGTGAAAAGCGTATGCCGTTCATCTGCTAGGGGGGTGACTGAATGAAAGTAGAAGATGCAATTACCCGTATCCGGCAGGAGACGCACGACATTAGTAAGGAATACAGCGATGAACGTTGCCTGCAATTCCTCAATACCGCCACGCAACAGGTGGCCAGCCTGCTCATTGGTGCCAAATGGCCGGTCCTCGTAGAGGAAACGACCATGCGGGAAGGGGATTCCATCCCGAAGAACTATATGAGCGCTTGCGGTACGTATCCCCTGGCCATGACAGCCGGGACCGTGCATATCACCGACCCGGACGTTACTGCTGTGAAATTCAGATATTTCGCAACGCCTGCACTCATCGAAAGCACGACGAAAGAGCTGCCGTTCAACCACGACGCCATCAACGATATTATCGTCAAGTCGGCGGTCCTCCTGGCACTCAATGAAAATGAATACGATATAAGCCAAGATACGAATATCGTCAATGCCTTACAGCAGGCAATCAGCACAGGAATGAGTTGATGCTATGGCAGAATACAAGAAACAAGTACTGACGTTCCCGGACCTGCCAACCGCTATCCAGGGCGACGGCAGACAGCTCATATCCCTGTTACGGAAATATCTGAAATCCGTCAACGAACAGGTCAACGTGGCCAATGGCTTCACGGCAGATGATGTAGACGCCTCGAATAAAGGCGACTTCCCCATGCCGCGCAACTTCACGCTGACGTTCGACCGGCTGGGCGGGGTACTCAACTGGGACGCCGTCGACGACGCCGACCTGGCTTACTATGAAGTGCGCACCAACGCGGACGTCGGCAACAGCTATGGCCTGCTGGAAAAGACCGTAGCCACGTCCAGCCTGGCTATCCCGACGACGGCCAGCGGCAAGATATACCTGTTCGCCATCAGCAAGCATGGCAAGGTATCCAACGGCCGGACTATCACGTATAACAAACGGCGGCCATCTGCACCGTCTGACATATCCTTGACCAAGAACAACGAAGGGACGCTCATTACTTTCCTGGAAATCCCGTCTAACTGTATCGGTGCCAATCTGTACATTGACGGCGTGAAGTATCAGACCGTCGACAACGTCTTCTTGTATCCGAACCCGGATATAAAGGAGATGTATATAGCCTATTACGACCAATTCGGCGAAGGCGAACGTGCCTACCTGTCCTGTTTCGTCCCGAACGTCACGGGCTTCTGGGTAGAAAAGAACGGGGCCAACCTGTATTTCTACTGGGATGCTTTATCTATTTACAATATCAAGTACGTCGTGAAAGTCGGGCAGACGCAGGAATGGGAACAGGGTACGGAAATCTTTCGCTCGAAGGTCAATAAATATCGCTATATCCGGCCGAACGAAGGGAACTATTACTTCATGATCAAGGCCGTCGACGATCATGGTAACTATTCGGCAGAGGCGACCTGGTACTACCTTTCCAGTGACCCGGAAATCAACAAGAACGTCATCCTCGACTATAACCAATACAAACTGGGCTATAGCGGGATAAAGACGAACATGTATTATAACGCGGCCATGGAAGGTTTGCGGCTGGAAAAGGAATCCTTTAACGGCGAATACCTCATGAAAGTATCACTGCCGCAGAAGATAAAGGCCCGCAACTGGATTGACTGCAAAATCAACGCCGTTACGGAGCAGACGTTAAGGGTATGTGACATGACCTTCACCGTCGACAGCTACGAGGCGTCGCATATCCTGGTATGCGGTATCCTGGGCGACCTGGACGGCGTAGAGCTGAAAAAGCAGATAGCCCGGTATACCGGCAAGACCAATGATACCTTTGATGCTGTCATCGACGGCACGAGTAAGGCCACGGGCGGCACACTACTGACAGAGAAGAATACAAGCTATGCCCCGGTACGCTGGAACGACGGCGCACTCATTAACGACGTGGGGCAGCTGGAATACTCGTGCAGTATCCCCGAAACGTTCTCTATCGGCTTCTGGTTCAAGAAGGACGCCCCGCTTACAGATTGCTTCATTGCAGAGTTGAGAGGGAACAAGCCGAACCAGACGGACTATATCGCCGTCAAGGATATGACCTTCACCGTCGATAGCTATGAGGCACAGCATTTAGGTGCTGACGGTGTATGGCGTGATATTACGCTGTATATCGGCTATGACAAGCGCACGGACTCGTTCTACGTACGGGATACCGTCAATGAACGGATACTCTATTTACAAATTGATACCGCAGATAGGGACTGGCTGTTTTTCGGACTCGCACAGAGCGCCGACAAGCGGCTTTTCTTTATCCGTGAATTCGACCTCGATACGACCAAATACATTAAGGCGTTCATCCCGCCTTGCAGTGCATTTGACCGTATTTTCTTTAACCCGAAGGAGTAAAAACACATGAATAAAGACGAAATGAAAATCAAAGGCTCTTTGAACGTTGTCATCCATCACGCAAATGGCGACGTAGAAACACGCCATAAAGACAATCTTATCTTGAACGGCGGTTTTGACTATATCTGCGCCGCCATGGCCAACCCGACGCGCCCGGCCGTCATGGGCTATACGGCAGTCGGTACAGGCACAACGGCTGTTGCCGCTACGCAGACGGCGCTGGTCACGGAGCTGAAACGAAAAGCCGCCAGCTACGCACACAGCGCTGGTACAAAGGTCTTCACGCTGACGACGACCTTTGCCGCCGGGGAAGCGACGGGCGCTATTACGGAAGCCGGTATCTGCAATGCCGCAAGCGGTGGCACGTTCCTTGACCGCGTCGTATTCGACGTCATCAACAAGGCCGCTGACGATACCATGACGACGACCTTCCAGTTCACTTTGTCGTAACGCCTATGGATATTGCCAAAACGTTCACGCTGTACAAGCTGGCAGATACCACATTCACTCTATCTGACAGCCGGGCCAGCAGGACGCTTGATGCTTTTGGCAAGATGGCGTACAGCGCGACAAACAAGGAAACTATCTGGGTACTGGAAGAATACGACAGGCTCCATGGAAAGCCTAGAATCATATTCGACACCGCACTCAGATACTATAGAGCGTCCGAAATCAAAGATAAGGTATCCACTATCACGACGCCTGTCAATGAGCTGTATCACTATCAGTTCCAGGCCAAGCCGCTTGAAAGCCTTAAAACGGCAGACAAACGGAAGATTGCAAGCACTATCAGACGAAAGGACGCATGGGCCGTTCGGGAAACATATTGGGATAACGTGTTATTCAATATGCACTGTCTCGAAAGTCTGAAAGTGCTGGAAATCAAGAAGAGCGGCATGGTGTTGGGGACGAAAAGGGAGTCTTTTTCACTGAAAGACAACGAGAAAAACCAATTCACCCGAAAACAGCTCTATTCGCTCCATATAGGCGATAAAAATTCCAAGCGACTAACTATATCGAAACATGAGCTAACGAAGCTCACAGAGGCATATAGAAGGACGAATATATGGAAGCGGACGGCGAATGAACTGGCCCTTATCACGGATAAGGAAAAATCGCAGACACGGAAGGAAACCGCCGAAGATATTGCCGTAAAGGAACGGCCCATCAAGGCGGTTTTCATCAATCCGTGGGAAGCGGTAATCATCGTCGATGATGCGACGGCCTTTTTCAACTGGTTCCGTTCCGTGCAGGAAACATTGTCCATTGCGGAATATCACAATAAGCTCATACACGCCACGAGGCCAGAATCACTACGGATAACACTAACACTTCCCAAGGAATTGTCACGGGCATTTAAAGAAACCATGACCGCCGTGGAACGATATATGAGTCACGCCCAACCGAAATACAACGAAATGGCAGTGACGTTCACGGACGGCGAAAATAAAGCCCTTGAGATTGTCCGTAGCGAAATGATTCATACGACGGAGATATACTGGGACAATGTATTGTTCCTCATCCACATTTCAGAAGACATTCGGACGACGGAAGCCGTGAAAAAGACGGCTGTCAAACAGCTGGACGACGCCTTCTGCTTCATGGATTCACTACGTAAAGCCTCCCGACTGAATAAGGATGAAAGCCTGGCTGTCATCGAAGAGAAACGGCAGGCCATAGAACATGGGCTGTATGACGGCCTGCATATCATGGACGAATGGCGCAACGATATGCGCACATTGGCATGTGAACAGGTGAAAGCCATGGACCACATTGCAAAACACGCCACGTCGGCGCAGTTCGATGGATTCCATGTACAGGACAGCTATAAAAAAATATGGCAGACGTTACAGACCTTCCGGGAAGAGCTGAAAACGCTCGATAAGGTGTACCGGAATATCTACGCCATTCGTGATGATCGTATCGCTATCGCCGACAAAAAGCTGGTATCCCTGCAACGAGGATTCAAGGAATCCGTAGAAACTGATGAGTCCTTTAATCGGGATGTGGCATTTATCCGTGGATTCGAGGACTTAGCCCGTATCGGCGACGGACTTACACGGGATGTAGGCAAGAACCCGGCAGAAGATATTGCCCTGTACGATGCGTTCGTAAGGGCCAGTAACTCTTACGTCGAGTCGGTGCAGGTACTCTCGTCGTTCAAGGAAATGGATGACTTTGCAGCCATGTCGGATACTCCGCCGCTGTACGAACAGTTCGAGGACTTCAACGTCGGCGATTATGAATACGAAAAAGCGCTCTTGCGGCTCCGTGTGGTCAGTAAGGCGACACAGTCACAGCCTTTGCTGTACGATGTATCGCCGCACGTCGATATTGACGATACCGACGATAAGGGCCAGCTTGAAATCAAGGATACCACGGCGGCCACGAAAGTCTACTACAACAAGCATTACTATAACGCCCCGGAAGTCAATGCCATGGTGAAGGGCAGTACCGGGACGACGACGCCCGTCCCGAATATCCTTACGACCGACGGGCAGGACGATAAAGGGCGTTACTTTGAAATCGAATTACTGAATAGTTCCGGCAACCGTACAACGGGTATCATCTCGTGGGTTGCGAAAGGATGGTAATATGCAGGAATATAACGAACTGGTCACGACGGACGCCTGTAATACGTATCTGGAGAAAGCGGACAAGAACATTCAGTCCGTAGCCAGTACGTTCTCCGGCACGGCGTTCCCAACGACCAACCTTAAAGTCGGGATGCAGTGCATGCGTACCGACGACAGCAACAATATCTATAAATTGACGTCTGTATCTCCGGTGACGTGGGAGCTGGTGCCCTCTAAATCCTACGTCGATAACGCCGTCAGTACCGGCGTAAAGAGCATCACGAACTTCAAGGGAGCTACCTCGACCGCCGCCGGCGCGTCTGGCCTTGTACCGGCTCCGGCCAAAGGTACGCAGACGGACTACTACCTGTCGGCAGACGGCACATGGAAGAAGGTACAGCAACGCTCCATTAAAGAAGTCATTGATATTGTCCATCCTGTCGGCAGTATCTGGGAAACCACGACGACCGACGACCCTAATACCTTATGGAGCGGTACGACATGGGTCAAGATGGATGCAGGCCGCGTGCTGGTAGCCGCTGGCAGTTATACCGAAAGCGGTACGACGTATACTTATAACCTCGGCGATACAGGCGGGGAAGCGAAACACCAACTCTCTACCGAGGAATTGGCAAATCATAGTCACTCCACCTCGAACGCTGGCGGTCATCAGCATTACATAGCCAATGACAACGAAAATACCGGTAGTGTATTAACTAACAGTTTGTATATGATTCGCAAATACACGAATAACAGTTACGAAAACTTTGAATTATACGGTTCAAATGCGGGTGCATGGATTGGCTTGACCAACAATAGTGGCAGTCACACACACTCAATAACCTCGACGGGTGGTAACGCTAAACATGAAAACCGCATGCCGTATGTCGTCATCAATCGTTGGAAAAGGACGGCATAAGGAATTAAGCAGTGCGTTTCCAACGATTAACGACCGTGTAAGGGGACCTGTTTTCGTGTCTGACGTTACCGCCTGTATTAGCGGCACTGGCAGAATGGCTATGAGTGCCATTTGCTTCTGTTGATGCTTGCGCAACTTCACCATTATTATAATAGGCCACGCCAACACCCCATGAGCTTACTTCACTTGAGTAATTGGTATAGCCTAAACGCCGCCTTACATTATGGGTATGGTTGCCGCTATTGGCCACACTGATTTCATGGCTATGTACCGCCAATTCCTCGGTAGCTACCGAGGAACTGGCATCGCATGGCCATAACGGTTCTATCAGCACCACCACGTTGAATGGTGGTACAGACGGAGCTAGTGATGTTGGCTACTTTAACAGCGGTTCTGGGATTATCAGCGTAAATACAACTACTAATAAAATTATCGGCGGTAGCGGCTCGCAATACACAGTATCGCGTAACTTATCCATTAACGCTACTCATGGCCATACTGTATCTATCAGTAATACCGGCTCGAACACTAAACATGAAAACCGCCCGCCTTATACCGTTATTAATCGTTGGAAAAGAACCGCTTAGGCCGTGCGCTTCCATCTGTTAATGACTTGATACGGAGGCCTGTTCTCATGCCTTGCATTACCGCCTGTGTTGGCAATGGATATGGTATGAGAGTGCGCTCCATTTGTTGTCGTCTGATTCAAGTAGTCCCACGCCGCTGACCCGTTATAGGATGAGTGTCCATCGCCACCATCGTTATACCAATACCCGTGCGAATGATTACCGTCTGTACTGCACGATACGCCATGGCTATGTGCCGCTAGTTCCTCGGTAGAGAAAGGAGATTTTATGAGAGTTTTTCAGATTTTAGATAACGACGTCCTTATCATCAAGGACAATGAGCAGTACACCGATACTGCCGATAATTTCAAGGCAGACAGTGGTCTTGCTACCCTGCCTGCCAAAGTCATTTACGACGACACGCAGAAACAGTGCCTCGTGGATGATGATTTTAAGCCCTATCCTAATGCCGAATATGACGGCTATATCGACAACGTAACGGCCTATATCGAGGCGAAAGCCAAACGGGAATATGTACCGCCCACGCTCAGTGAATTGAAGGCGCAGGCGCTCAACGTCCAGTACAGCAAGTACCTTGCCAAGAAGGAAGCGCCCGTTACCGTGGATGACCTGCAATTCAGTACCGACGAAAACAGCCAGCGTGAATGGCAGATAGCCCTTACCTTGATTACCGATAAAGGGCCGTATAAAGTCCGTGACTCGTCCAATAGCCCCGTTCTGGCCGACGTAACGAAAGAACAGCTTATGAAGGCCGGAGAAGCCGCCAGAGCGCAACAGCTTGCGGCTTACGAGTGGTTCATGGGTATCCGTGACGCCATCAATAATTGCAAGAACGAGGAAGAACTTGCGCCGTACATGACCTGATGAACGGCATGATTAAGCCATTCTTACGTTATTTACGATAAAGAACACATAAAGAGCAGTGATAAACCGCGCAGTTTAGCCGTTATCCTGCTCTTTTCTATTGGCAGAAAAGAACACGTTAAGAACAGAAGGTGATTGTAACGAATGAGTAATGTTGCAATAGATTTGACTAAAACTGTAAAAGAAATCATCACGACGATGAAGACGGCCATCGACAATCTCAATACCAGCGTGACGACCAATAAGACGGCCATCGACAATCTCAAAGGACAGATACTGGAGGCCGTGTACCCCGTCGGTTCTGTCTATGTCAGCCTTACAAACAGCAGTAACCCTAATACAATCCTTGGCTTCGGCACGTGGGAAGCCCTGCCGGCAGGGTACGGCCTCGTAGCACAAGGCACGGCAACGGCAGAAGACGGCACGACGTTGACCTTCACGGCCGGAGAAAAGACAGGGGAATTTAAGCATCAACTCACTGTCGGGGAACTTCCCAAAGAATCTACATATAACATATTATCGGCCAATCAAGATGGCGGATTAAAAACAGCGGCTTGCATAGACGGTGGCGCGTATGCAGGCCGTGTGGTTGTAGCTTGCAGCGATGTTTGTTTTGGCGGTGGTGCACGTCACTCCAATATAAACCCTAGTATTGCCGCTTACATTTGGAAGCGAACCGCGTAGCTGTCGGAGAACTGGCAAGCCATAGCCACCCAGATATTGCAGTATATGGTGACAAATCTGGTGTAAATACGATCCATCGACAAACGTACGAATATGATATTACAGACTCGTCTGCTAAATATGTTCCTACTGGTTTAAACGGTGGTGATACCGGCGGTAACCAGTATCACAATAACATTGCTCCATGTATAGCTACTTACATCTGGAAGCGTACCGCATAGCTGTCGGGGAATTAGCTAATCACGCCCACGCCTACCGCTTGTTTAGCGGTACTCAAGGAACATCAGCAACCGATGCAAAGCAAGGGAAATTTTTGTGTTCTGTTTCCACAGCCGATGTAAATGGTTCGTTCTACTGCGAAACTGGTAAAAGCAATGAATTTCATTTATACGGTGCTGGTAATAACGAACGACACAATAACGTCGCCCCGTGTGTATCTGCTTACTTATGGCAACGTACGGTTTAAGCCGTTCTGCGCCACAAGTAAGCACCGACGCACGGACTGACGTTATTGTGTCTTGCATTACCGCCTGTACTTTTCGAGTACCAAAGGCCAGCTGACTCTATGGTTCTATCCATAAACACGCATCCGGAATTGGTTTCCGAACCATCTAATGCAATTTGAGATCTTGTCAAGGAGTCACCCCACACATTTTTATCGGCCCATATCGCACAGTTTGCATAACTGCGGTGATTGTGCGTCGCTAGTTCCCCGACAGTTACGCAGTTCGTTTCCATGCGTAAGTAGCTACGCATGGAGCAACATTATTATGGTATTCGTCGTTGCCGATTTTTCCAAGTACATTTGGAAGTGAGCGTGGTCCATATTGGTCTTTACAGTTAAATGTTTTAAAAATTTCACGGTTTGGGTCGCCAGTCGGATTCCCTGATTCACAAGATAGCTCAGGGTAATGTGATGCAAGTTCCCCGACAGCTAGGCAGTACGTTGCCAGATATAAGCAGATACAGACGGGCTAATGTTATTGTGGTACTGGTCGCCACCTGCACTTTCAATCATGGTAGTTTTCCATCCGTATGCGAGACCGTTCTCATGGTCAATGAGTGCAATAACATTTCCACCTGTTACTGTGTACGAGTTTATTGGATGATTATGTTTAGCAAGTTCACCGACAGCTAGACGGTACGACGCCAGCAGTAGGCCGCAATGGATGGGCCAATATTATTGTGATATTGATTGCCAGTGTTTTCTATAGCCGACCAAATATACTGACCGGAATAGGTATCGTTATTCGGTACACACACGGCGGAGCATGACCATCTATTCTGTGGGTCTATGCTAGAAAATGTGTTTCCGGCAGTTGGTACTTTTGCATATATTGGCGGTAACTCACCGACAGCTAAATAGAATCAATGGCTTTTCGCAGTTCGTGGATGGTCTTATGGGTATAGTCGTGCTTGGTGACTCCCCGGCAGGCGTGGCCTAGAATCTTCTTTACAGCGGTATCGTTAGCCCTGGAGCTGTCAAGCATCGAGGCGCATGTGTGCCTGCACTCGTGGGGCGTATGGTTCATGCCGAACGCGGCCATGATTTTATCGAAGCGGCGTCGAAAGGCGTCATAGGTATAAGGCGTACCGTCTTCCTGCTGGCAGATATAGGCTTGATTCTTCCGCTCCATGAACCATGGGTAAATATCCTTATGAATCGGGACGGCGCGTCCCTGTCCGGCGGCGGTCTTTGACTGTCGGACAATGAAATAATGGCTACGCCATTTTACATCTTGCGGCGTCAAACGGAGATATTCACCGATACGAAGCCCAGTATAGATGAGAATAAGTATATCCTGCACGGCTGGCATGGTATCCACGGCGCGCCACAATTTATTGCGCTGGCGGACGGTGAACGGCTTTTTCTTATACTTGCGGATATGAGGCTTTAGCTCTACATATCTTGCGTAGTCCGTGGCGACAATATCGTATTTAATGGCGTATTTGTACAGCTGGCCCATGAGGCCGCGGCATTTCTTCTGGGTACAGTACCCGGCTTGAATAGCATCCACGACGTCCTGCAAATGGCCGTAACGGATACGGCGAAACGGCATGTCGTGCAGCTTATGGCAATGACGGTATGCATTATCGTAGCTCTTGCGGCTGGACAGGGACAGCCTGTCGTACTTAGTGGCCTTCCAACGGGCGAACAGCTCACTGAAAGTAATATCGTCGTCCAGTAGCGGCGACTCATTAATAGACGAAAGGTAGGCGATTCCATGCTCAAACGTATCGAAGTACCCCAATATCTTTTGTCTTCCATCCACGGTCTTTTTCACGACAAACGGCCTCCGCCGGTTCCCTGGCAACCGATAGCAGGTTCCGTATCCATTCGGTAATCTCATAGATGTATCACTCCATTTTTTGAATGATTATAACAAGGTGGTGATATTTTGACAGTAGAAGTTGGGGAATTTATCGTCGTCGGCAGTGCGCTGGCTGGCGGGATGATATGGATTTGCAAGGCCTTCACGGCCCCGCTCAAGGAAACGCTTCTCAAAGTGAATGATACCTTGGCTGAACTAGACAAGACTATCCAGGGGGAGCGGGAACACCGGCACGAGCTGGAGAAGGATGTGCAATGCATCAAGGATACCACGCAGGAGAACACGCGCCGTATCGAAGATATTGAAGAAAGTATCGAGAAAATCACAGGTGGTTAAATGAAAAACAAAATCGTGGCCCTCGGCCAGTGGGGCCAGAAACACTGGCTCCAATTAATCATCATCATGAGCATCCTTATGATGATATTTTTGTTCCTCGTGCTTTTCAGCTGGATTTTCGGCTACTGGAGCAACGCACTAAGAGGGACACACTTTGAATTGATGAGCTGTTGGAGCGGCGTGACGGCCGTTATCGGCGGTATCGCTACCGTCGTCGGATTGGGTAAGGCCTGCTGGACGAAATACGGCTATGACAGCCGTTTCAACTCCGCGCGATACACAATGCCAGTATCACCACAAAACACGCCCACAACGGCAAACAGCACAGAAAAAACGAAAGGATGATAACTATGTTAGGAGAATTGAGCGCACAGTACGAAAGCAATGGCGACCCGGCCTGCATCAGTGACGGCTACGGCGACCCCGGCGGCAAGTCTTACGGGACATATCAGTTCAGCTCCAATGCGGGCAGTCTCAATCAGTTCGTTAGCTGGCTGAACGACAATTATCCGCAGTACGCCGAACAGCTCAACGCATATCCTTTGTGCAGTGACAGTTTCGACGAAGCATGGCGTACTATCGCCGCAAGCGATAGTGACGGATTCGCGCAGGCACAGCATGAGTACGTCAAGGCGGCATACTACGACCCGGCCGTACAGATTCTGGCGGACAATTACTGGCACATTGAAAACCATCATGACGTTCTCCAGGATGTTGTATGGAGTCGTACGGTACAGTATGGCGTCGGGAATATCCTCGACATGTGGAATGACGCCGTTCACAGCATGTTCAATGCACAAACCGGCAACTATGACGGCTATCCGAATTTGAGCTACATCGACTCCCCGGAATACGACTACGACTTCATCGTGGCGGTATACAGTGTATGCAAGACCCCGGAATGGAACAGCTCGTCGCTCCGGGACAGCTTGAACAACCGTTTCGACAGTGAAATGCATGATGCATTGTCGCGTTTATAGGAGGTGATCCGTTTTGTATCTTCCGCAGCTGAAAGAGGAGGTTGATAAGATTGCCAAAAATAAAAAGACCCTTATTGTATCTTGCATTGTCCTTGTCTTTGTGTTTGCCTTTGGCTGGCTTTTGTGCCGATACTACGACAGCCGCGCCCGTGAAGACGGTGCAGATGTCACTCGAACAGTACAATCAGTTAAAGACGACAATCAGAGAGCAAGAGAGAACGTTAGCACAGCTACAGAGCAGATTAGACAGGCTGGACAGCAACTCGACGGCCTTGCAGAATCAATTGACGCAAGCAAAAGAACAGTTGACGACGACAAGGCAGTCATTGACGACAGCAGACAGCTCATTGAGTCAAGCCAGCGAAGCCTTGAACAGGCAGAGTCAATCCTTAGCGACATTGACAGAGCAAATCAACTCCATGACTAAGAAGGAAGCACGGCTGACGAGACAGCGTGATACGTGGGCCATTGCGGCCGGCGTCCTGCTTGTTGGCTGCATTGCGAAATAGGGAGAGAACATGAGAAGACTGAACAAACATCAGACACAGTCCGTCGTCTTCTCATCCCTCGTCGGTGGTGTGAATGTATCGCAGGCCCCGGAACAAATCGACACGTCGGATTTACAGGTAGCACAGAATTACATCTATTCGCGCGACAGTAAACGCCTGACGGGCCGTGATGGGCTGGGCCTGCTTTACACCATGGACGGGAACGAGAGCGTCCGTGACATGTGGTATGACGTAGACACGAACTTATTACTGGTTTTCACGAACCATAATAAGGCCTATAAATACGTCGTCGGCCAGACGCCGCAGTATATCGGCGACTTGGAAGGGAGCTATGACCCTGTTTGTGCAAAATTCATGGATAAAGTATGGATTGCCAGCGGCGGGAAACTCCAGTATTACGACTATACGCAGAACGGCCAGCTGACAACCGTCCAGTCCAGCCCGACGTGTAATATCGTATTCCAGCGGTTCTCACGTATCGCGGTATCCATGGACGGAACGGACGGCTTCTATCTGTCCGGTATCGGCGACGGTACGGACTGGGAAGAAGATACGAACCGGGCCGATAAAGAACAGTGGTTAGACGTCGGATATGGCGACAGCGGCGACATAGCTGCCATTGTACCCCTTGCAACAGATATTATTTTCATCAAGACCAACGGGAAAATATATCAGCTGTCCGGGGATGCAGAGCCGACGAACTGGCAGGTGACGGAGATTGCCAACAATACCGATATTGCAGGTACGAGATGCGCTGTCAATATCGGCAGTTCCGTCATATTCCTGTCTATCCGTGGATTAAAGACCTTATCGGCCGTCATGGAATATGGGAATATCCAGTCGTCCGATATTGGCGATAAATTCAACGCCCTGCTGACAGAAGGTATGTATGAACCTCGCTTCTATCATCTGCAACGGCATTGTATGGTACTCATTCGCCCGACGAGTAATTATAAGTATTTCGTAGCCTATAACTATCTCCTGGGCAGTGCGACGACCCTTAAATTCAACATGCCGATAGACAGTATCGTAGAAACTGCTTCAACAATCATCGTGGCCAGCGGCGGTAAATTGTATGCCTGGGATTCACAGTATCTCGACGATGACGGCGAACCTATTGAGTACATCCTCAAGCCGAAAGCTACCATCAGCAGTGAACAGATATTGCTTAAAAGCGTCGATACGAAGTTCACGGCCGATTATGCGGGCAAGGCGGAATTCATCGACGGCGCCCTGGATGTGACAGTTCCCACGGCAGATCGCAATAAGTTCCGGTGCAACCACTCGACGGATTGCCTGGACATTACCGTAAAATCGAACGACCGGTTCACGGTAGACCATATTATTCTAGAAATTGCAGACCTTTAGGAGTGATAGAATGGAAAGCAAGGAATTAAGGGAATGGATAAAGATATATGAAGAAAAGACAGGCGATACGTTCCAGGCCCTGCCGGGCTTCACTACCTGGTATCTGCCAAGCAGGGGATTCTGTCAATGGAAGCCCATGCCGAACGACCGGGCTATCCTTTGTTGGAACCTTTGTAACGATGCTCATTTCTGGCGCGACGTCCTGGAATGTATGGGCCTGCAATTCGGTTACGACCGTATCATTACTATCTGCATCCTGCCTATCAAGGCGTATATCCGATATTGGGGATGGAAGATAATGCAGGACTTTGATACCAACGGCGTACACCGCTATATCTGTAAGGATAAGCAGGGGCGCGAAATCGTCTGCACCCCGAAGGAGAACGACGACGGAACCGTTGATTATTACGTTACGAATGAACTCAGACGGCCGTACAAGCCGTGGAAGAATGCGAACGAAAGGGAGTGATTGAATGGGGAAGAAAAGCAAGTCCAGCAGCTCGTCTCAGACTTACACCCCGTCGGCCGAAGAAAAGGCCCTGCAACAGCAGGCCCTGGAATACTCTAAGTACGTCATGCCGAACGCGAAGAAGCTGAACGACACCGCCGCGAACCTGTTGTACGGTTCGTTAGGCGATACGCAGGTAAACTATAACGACCTCATGAACGACGCCCTGGACCAAATCAAATGGGGCCAGCAGGGCCTCAGAGGATTGGCACAAGGGCAGATACCGACAGCCTACCAGGACGCCATGGAAGCCAGTATCAAGCAGGGCGTTCAAGGTTCCATGGGCAACTTATTACAGGATATGGGTGCCCGTGGCGTGGTCAACAGCTCTGTCATGGATACCGGCCTCAAAGGTATCAGTGATAGTGCCAGTGAAGCCATGGCACAAAACTGGCAGAATACCGTTTCTCAGCTGGCCAATATCTACGGCCAGAACATCGACGCCGCAGGCCAGCCGATTGCGACGGCGGCGGCCGCACAGGAAGGCGCACAGCAACCGGCTATCAATCTTTGGAACGCCTCTTTGGGCCTCAATGGTTCGACGACCGGCGCATTGGGTGCACTGGCCGGGAAAGGTACGACGACCACGACACAGAAGACCAGCGGCGGCGGCCTGTTTGGGGGTATCCTCACCGGCCTTGCCAGCAACTCCGCTATTTTCTGCTTTGCACCGGAAACGAAGGTCAAGCTGGCAGACGGTTCCGAAGTGCCGATTACCGACGTCGAAGTTGGCGACAAGGTGCTTTGTCCGCATGAAGACGGCACGGAATCCGAAGAAACGGTCCTGCACACCATGAAGCCGCACTATAGCGACGTGTGGAACCTCGTATGTAAAGACGGCGTAGATACCCATTATGTCATGGCGACGATGACACAGCCGATTCTCACAGAGGATAAAGGATTCGCCGAAATTGGCGACATAACCCTGGGTACGAACCTCAAAGGCCGTGGCAAAGTCGTCAATATGGTTTACGCCGGCGAACGAAAAGTATATGATCTGCACGTTTCCGGGGACAACAATTACTATGCAGACGGCTTCATCGCCAAAGGCGGCAGTACCGACAACTGGGTAAAGGAGGATAACTAATGGCAGCCAAATCGAAATACAACTATATCGAAGATAATATCAGCCAGAATTACGCACCGAAACAGTATTCCGCACCGTTCACTACGCAGGCATTGCCGCAGCTGAACTTTGCACAGTATGCGTTCCAGGACCCACGATTCGCCCTGGGGATGCTCATTGGCAACGCTGTCGGGGCGAATATTCTGAATAATAAACAGAAGGAAGCCGACCAGCAGCTTTGGCGGCAGGATAACCCGGTATCCATGCCGGACAACGTACCGCTGTACGATACCAGCTCGACCCCCACCTTGGCAGACGGCAAGACCGCCGCCGTCGGTAATGCGTATAGCGGTTTTGGCGCGAACCCCTCGCAGGTATCAGACGATTTTCTGACGAACTTGCAGGGCGTGAACGGCCGCTTGAATTACAATACCGATACCGGCGCCGTCAACTACCAAACACCGACCTTCCTGCCGTCGATGTATGCGGCCAATAACCTTGGGAATTACTATCCCACAGCGACCGACGCAGACGGCAACATGATTGGCAATATCTCGTTCGCCGACTATCTCAATAATAAGAGCCAGGCAGGCCAGGGGCAGGGTCTCTTTGACTTCAATGCCTTGCAGAAAATGGCCGCTGACGACGCCGCAAAGGCCGCCGCAAAGAATCCGCAAGCGACAGTAGCACAGAACATGGGCGTCCTGCCGACAGCTAACGTAGACGTCCCGTCTAAGTCCGACAGCTATATCCCGGCTATCACGGGCAGACTGGGCAACCCCATTAACGGTAGTTTGTCCATGAGCGGCTTCAACTTCAATAGCAACGACCCTTACAGCAAGTTCTATAGCTTGAATTTAAAAAGCGGTGGTGACGTCGCCGACGCGTCGCCTGCTGAAACCACGTCGGCACAGACCACAGTACCCGGCATGATTGCGCCGGGTAACGTGGATACCAGTAATGGCCTTCCGAAAGTGCGCGTGACCGAAATCGACGGCAAGCACTATATCCTGCCAGCGACCGGCGCAGACGGGAAGACACTCGACGAAAACCAGACGGCGTACAATTTCTATGAAACCGGGAACACGTTAGGCGTGTTCGATAATAAAAAGGACGCGAAGAAATACGCCGACCAAATCAATAAAGATGCAGGCAGTAACCCCGTACCGGCCATCCATACCATGGACGCACAGCCCATAGATGAAGCACCGATAAAGGATGTACAGCCTATCCAGCCCGTGGATAACCAGCCGATTAAACCCGTCGACAACCAGCCTATCAAGGAAGAACCAGTACCCATACAACCAGTAGAAGGGCCGATTAAGCCCGTGGATGCTACTGCACCGGCTGATGCACAGCCAACGGCACAAGCCAATGCACAGGCGACTACACAGAACCCGCAGACCAGCGTTACTATCACGCCGGGCCAGCAGGCAACCGCTACACAGGCCACGAACACGCCTCAGACCGACACCGGCATATTCCCGAACGACCCGCAAAAGCTGATGGACCGACTCTTCCCCGGCGAAACGCAGATTGACAACCCGTACTATAAGGACCTGCTCGACCAGTACAATAAGGAAACCGACCCGACGAAGAAACAGGCACTCATGGATAAGCTCAACAATACACCGGCCTATATGCTCCGTAGCGATAACCCCGATTATATGGCGGCTAAGACCTTGTACGATAACGAAAAGGACGCGAACAAGAAGAAGGCATGGCAGGACACTATGAACAACCTGCCACGGTATAACGTCCGGCCCTTCACGCCAACAGAGCAGAGCCTTGAAACGGACATGAACGACGGTAAACCGAAACACGTTGACGCACAGCAGAACGAATCCGATTTTGTTCATTGGGCCATTCAGCACAACATGCCGATTGATGTTGTAAACTCGACGCTTGAACGGTACAGACCGATATGGCAGGCCGAAGAACAAAAGTACAACGACTATCAGATAAGCGGCCTGTACCCTTTGTACTATAAAGCCGCCATGAATAATCAGTGGGATACCGCCGCGACGATAGCCCAGAGCGTAGCGAAATATAATCCGCAGCTGTCGGCGCAGATGATGGCGACCCTGCCGAACGGCTTGAACTACTACGCAACGGCCGACGCAAAAGAACGTGCGGCCACGGCACAGCGGAATAAAGTATATAACATGGGCTTGCAGAATAAATACACCCTTGGCCAAATCGCAACGCGTGGCAAGATTCAAGATAGCCAGTTGAATAAGCGATTGAGCTTTGAAAAGTATAAGACGGATAAGGAAATCGCCGAAAAAGCCCGCGAAAATGACAATAATAACAGAACGAAGATAGTTACAAGCAAATACGGGCCTAACGGGTCCGGCAGTGGCGGTTCTGGTGGCGGTTCTGGCAATCTTAAAATTTCAGAGGCTAAAAGCATCATTGAATTGCATAACCAATGGGTAAAAGACCACAAGGGTGATGATGACTACCAGGAATCGAATAGCCCATATTATGATTCATATCAAGACGCTATCCGAACCATCCAGGAAAAAGCCGGTGAAGGTTTAAAAACTCCGGATTCCGAAGAAAATGCTTGGCATAATGCTACGGTCCTTCTTGAACAAAATATGAAAATGGGCAATAAGTACAGCATGTTTGAAATGGAAGACATTATCAAACAAAAATGCGGAGATTGGGCTGACCAAATCAACCAAATATTAGCAGACGGCGGAGGAGATATTTCCTTTGCTACCTATGGTTTGCACCCGGATTATGAATAGGAGGTAAATATGGCACTCAACTATCTCGATAAGGCCGCTTGGGACGCTGGCGTATATAAAGACCAAGGCAACGACGATGATACGCAACAGGACAGTTCTTCTTCTGAGGACTCCGGTTTTTCGCTGTCTGGTATTTTAAGTGCAGCTCGTAATTTCCTGGAACATCCGTTCCAAGGGGGAGGCACTGTCATTGCACCTGACTATACGCCTCGCCCCCTCGACGACAGCGTGTACTCGGATATTCCGGGTACACCTACCAGTGGGGATTTCGGTGCATTGGAAGACGAAAGCGTCCGCGATGAACGTATGAAGGATTCTGCCGACTATATGGCGGCTAATTGGCCGCGTCTGTACGGCGGAGTCGTTGCGGCAGACGAAGGGCTTGCTAACGTCGTTGGCGGGATTCAGAACGCTGTCGGCGTCGGCAACGGTATCTTGACGAATGTACAGCGGGCCGAAGAAGGCATGAAGAATTATCGCGACCAGTGGAACAACGAGTACGGCGATAGCTATTTCTTGAACCCGAATAAGTTTGCAACAGACGTCGGTTCCGGTATCGGTTCGACCGTACCTATCATGGCACTGTCGGCCCTCATGCCGGGCGCCGCCGTGGCTGGCGGTACACGGGCATTGACGTCTGTTCTGTCCCGTGCCGGGTTAGGCCGGCTGGCTATGTCGAAAGCCGGGCAGGCCCTTATTGCAGATACCGTTCGTTCGCCTATTTCCTCGTTAGCTGACTCGTTGTCTGAATATGGCACCGTCGTCAACGATATGATGCAGGATGGCATGAGTGAAGACGAAGCGCGACGCCGGGCTATCCCTATGTTCTTCAAGAACATGGCCCTCGATACCTTCACAGTGCCTCTTGAATTGGGCGTCATGAAAGGCGGTAAAGGGATTGCGACTAGCCTGTTAGGGCGCACGGCCGAGGAAGGTATAGCAAAAAGCATCGCAAAAGGTGCGGCCCGCACGGGTATGTTGGCAGGCGCCAGCGGACTTACAGAAGGATACCAGGAAGGCGCCCAGAACGCCCTGGAAAATGACGTACAGGGTAAGCGTGACGGCGGTTGGTATAACCCGTTCACCTGGACCAACGAAGATTGGGAAGCGGCCCGTGGCGGTTTTGTCGGCGGTGCCTTGATGGGCGTACCTGGCAACGTAGCGGCCGGATTCCATCCCGAAGCCAGACAAGCCCCTCTTAGTGCAGAATCCCAGGAACAGGCGCAGAGCATCAAGGATACACTCAGCCATGGCAAGCCGGACGGCATGAGCAGTACCAAATACAATGCCTATATCGAACTGGCTAATAGCGGGAATCCGGACCTCATCAAACAGGCCGCGTCGTCGCTTGAATCTTTCCAGAAATCGCAGGACAGCAACGGTTCCCAGGAAGGCGCAGACGACGCCGCTACGGAAGCTTATAAAGACTATGAAGTCTATGACCAGAAGCAGGAAATCGAGAATTTCCTCAATAACAATACCGTTGAGCAAATCGGCGGTGAAGATAACTTTAACTGGCTTATGGGTGTATCGCGCAACGGTACGCCGGAAGAAGTGCAGAAGGCTTACGACACCGTTGTTGCAGCCGAAAAAGCCACGGCCGAACAGGAAGCCAAGAACCGTCCGGCAAGTGGTGGCGGAAGCATGTCGCCTAACACCGGTAATGCTATGATTAATGCCGTTATCCAGGCGGCTAATGATTCCGGGGTAGACCCGCGTCTGGCCCTGGCTATTGCCGCCCGTGAAAGCGGTGGGGATGACGTCAATGCCATTTCCATGCCAGAACCGCACGATGGTATTTATGGTATCATGCAGGCCCAGGATGAAACCGTTTCCGAATTAGGCCTTGACTCCCAGTATCCCGACTGGAAGACGGACCCTTATCAGAACGCCATGGTAGGCATGGCAATCCTAAAGGCTAAAATAGATGGCGAAAACGGCGACGTATGGGCTGGCGTCCGCGATTACAACGGGGCCGGTGAAGAAGCGGAACAGTATCGCCAGTTAGTTAAGAACAACTATGACAACATGGGCGACATTGACGGCGGTAATTCTTGGAGTGCAGGTGTTACCGGGTACGATCTGCCAACACAGAGTGATGCCATTACCGCGCAGGTAGAGACACTAAAGCCTGGATGGAAACAGGCACTTCCTGCCATCGGCGGCATTCTCAACCAAATGGGACTGGCCGATGGAGCGGCCATTTCATCGGGTGGGCGAACTACTGCCCATAATGCGGAAGTAGGTGGTGCCGAACACTCGTACCACATTAACGATGACGAACGTGGTGGCGGGGATGCGGTTGATATTGTTCTTCCAAAAGGCACGACGGAGGAACAGGCACAGGCTGTTTTGGAACGATTCAAAGAAACGGGCGCCTTTAAGGAAGTCTTATTCCATGACGTCGGATCTGGATACCATCTCCATTTGGGAGGATATACCGGGGGATTATCGTCCGGCGGCGTATCTAGTAAAGTAACCAGCGATGACGGGCAGTTTGAACGTGAATTGGACCAGGCCGCGCAGGAAGCCAATAGCGATATGGACAAGATTCAAGCGCAGAGCGACCAGGCCATGGATGAAATCATGAATGATGATTCTGCCGAAAAGACAGCACAAGAAGCCCAGCAGGACGTAGATAATGCCCAGAAGCAGGCCGAAGAATCCCAACAGGGCGCGCAGGACGACGTCATTCCAGAAGTTGCCCAGACTATCCGTGATACCTCGAATAACATTGATGAAATCAATACCCTCGATGATATGTTCACTAAGGATAGCAATGGTAACGACAAATTCATTGATACGCCCGAAAACCGTGACTTCATCAAGACGAATTATAAAGATGAAATCACAAAAGCCGTGAACGACGCTATGGGTAAGAAAAAGACGCCGTCTGCTACACCTGTACCCAAAAGCCAGCAACAGACGCCACACGCCCGTTTAGGCCGTATTTTGTCCACCTACGACCGCAAGGACCCGAAATTCAAGGAATATATGAATACCTTCCGTAACGGCACAGAGCAGGAACAGAAGAAACTGGCCGACGACTTGCAGACGACGCAGGAAGTGGAACGGGCCAATTCCTTGAAAGGTAGTCCGCTCACCACCCAGCAAGACCAGAGCACACCTCAAAATGTGCCTCAGCAGGCCACAGAAGCTCCTAAACAGCCCGAACAGGTAAATACACCTGTACAGGCCAAAGAAAGCCTTGAAACGCAAAAGAAGCGCAAAATCTACCTTGCGAAGAAGCAGAAGCTCATGGAACGTGTTCCGGCTGGCAAGACCGTAAAGGTACATGCCAGCACGAGTGACGCCGGATTCGATGCGACGTACAAGATTGTTCCGGCCGGAGATATTACTGCCAGCCACAATACGAATTACGCCACGAACGACCTCTACCCGGCAGAATACCAGCCGCGCGACCGCAACCGTCCGCAGATGCGCGGACAGGTGGAAAAAATGACGAAAGGCATGAAGCCGGAACTGTTGGCAGAAAGCCAGTTCGTCAATGAAGGCGCACCCGTTGTTAACAACAGCGGCGTCGTCCTCAATGGTAATGGCCGCGTCATGGCTATCCGGAAGGCCTACCAGGGGCTCACGGACGCTCACAAGAAGAGCGCTAAGGCCTATAAGGACTATCTCGTTTCCATCGCTCCGTCGTTAGGGATTGCACCCGAAAAGGTACAGAGTATGGACCATCCTGTACTGGTACGGCAGGCGGCCGACGACGCCGATACCAACGCTATCATCAACAGCACCGAAGGCGGTGCGAAGTTGGGCGGCGCGGAACAGGCGAAGGCTGATGCGGATAGACTGAAATTATCCACATTGGAACAGTTCGTCGATAACGGCACGGGTGAATTCATGAACCCCTCTAACCGTGAATTCAGACGGGCCGCCGCAAGTGATGTGTTTAGCGATGCGGAAGGTAATTCCGTATTCAATGAAAAAGGCGATTTGTCGCCGACGGGCCAGTTCAGAATCCGTAACGCCATCTTTGCAAAAGCCTATAACGACAATTACCTCTTGACTCAGCTCAGCGAAGCGACGGATAATAACAGCAAGAACATTATGAACGCCATGATCGCCGCCGCGCCGGAAGTAGCGAAAGTCAACGAAGGTATCAAGAACGGCACCTTGTATCCCGATTATGATATTTCCGACGTCATCACAAAAACGGCCAAGACTATCATGTCGCTCCGTAATGAAGGCAAGCCGCTGTCCTTCCACTTGCAGGAAACAGACCTGTTCTCGCAGGGAGAATCGAAAGCCGAACGACTCGTACTTGAATTCATCGAACGCAATAAATTCAAGAGCCGTACTATTGCCGATATGTACAAAGGGGCTTGCGACCGTATCTTTGCTGTTGGTAGTCCGAAACAATCCAAACTGTTCGACAGTAAGGAAGCGCCGCGTATCAGCCTTGAAAACATTATCTCTAATGCTATCCAGGAGGTAGAACATGGACAATCGTTATTCGACGCAACAGAAGAAAAGCCAGCCGAAAAAACTGTACCCGAAGTACCAGATAATCGACAGGCCGAACCCGCCGGAAGTGGACGCGTACATCAACAAGAAGCTGGCAGAGTACAGAGCCAAGAAAAAGAAGGGAATGAAGTAAATGAAAAGAGCAAGCAAAGTGACCATGTCGACACCGAACCTCAGCAAGTTGAAAGTAAAGACAAGGAAAGTACCCATGCCGAAGAAGGTTCCCAAGGTGACGTACAAGAAGAAGTAAGTAAATTCCACAATGTACTGGATGATGAAAAATCGACGCCTAAACAGGTTATAGACGCCTACAAAAATATCGTTGATAAAGTTATCGCCGACGCAAACGGAAGCCGTAAAAATGCCAAAATAGGTGATAAAGTCGTAACCGACGAATACCAGTCTTTGACTAATTTCAAGCATTGGAACGCATTCATGAACGAAGACGGCGGACGGAACTGGCACGAAGTCGCTACTATCAATGCCGACGCGCATAAGGCATTACGTGCTATAATCAAATCAGCCGAAAAACAAACAGTTGCTGGTGCAGAAAAGCCTAAAGAAACGAAACCGGCGACAACGGAAAAGCCTAAAGAAAATACATCAGGTGGATTCACTGACGATGAAATCAAAACGCTCACGGACATGGGATTCAACCGCTGGACAAAGAAGCTGTCTAATGGCAAGGTAATGGACCGGCTCTATATTAACCCGGAATATTTAGGGCTTGAACTTACCCGGTATAAATCCGGCAATATTTCATCTGCAAAATTCAATGGGGAAGCAATCAGTAACTCAGAAGCTAGACGTATAGAAGGTACAAAGTGCTATGTAGACGTTGCAACAAAAAAAGTCGTATGTGATAGGGATGACCTTAAACAGGCGGCACAAGAAGTCGTTGACGATGCGTTATCAAAAGAAAAATCCCAAGTCCTCGCGCAAGCAGAAACCAAAAAAGCCGCCCCAAAGGACGACGTTGTTGTTACTGGCAATGAATTTGGTGAATATAAGGATTTGAAAGAATTAAGGGTAAAAGCCAAGGCTTATTACAAAGAACATTTGCAAGGTACTTCTGTACATAATCCTATATTGGGAACGATTAAATTAGAAAGTGATCGCGTTGATTTTACTCGTTCTGGGATGGGAAAAATGGTAGCTACCAGCGCCAAAGAACATAAATTACTTTTAGTGTCCCATTTAAAAGAATTGATTGAAAACGCTGATTCTGTCACAACCAATGGGAATATAAAGGACAAAAGAAACGCTTCATCCTACTCTTATTTGCATTCAACAGCAATTATTGATGGAAAGAAGCAAAATGTCACCATTACTATTTTTACTGATGTAAACGGTAACAAGTATTACAATCATACCTTGCCAGATGAAGAAGGTACTAACAAAAAAGAAGCCCTATCAGTACCTCCGGCGCAAGCTACCAAAAATAGTAACGGCATTCCGGCCATAGATAGGGCTTCTTCTACCTTAATTATATCCCAAAAGGCAGAAAAAGGGAATAATGTAGACGAGTTACGCAATCAATTAAGTGGTGGCGGTAAACAAGCTTATGACTATGCTATTGACAAATTGTCGAAGGGGAATGAGAAGGTAGCACAATCCGCTAAAGAAAGCGCCTTTATCTATGCACGCATGGCGGAACGCTGGTCTGAAATCATGCATGAGTACGGTAATAAAACATATTCTCCGGAAGATTACACAAAATCACATCCTATTGTCATAAGCGAACAAACCGGCGACGCCCAACTGGAACAGGTATTTGAGCAACGAGCATGGCATGGAAGTGGTATAGATTTTGATAATTTTGATTTAGGAAAAATCGGTAGCGGCACTGGAGCTAGTATGCACGGTTGGGGGATTTACGCTGCAAAAAGCAAACGGACTGCTCAGAAATACAAAAAAGAAATGAAAGACCGCGGCCTTCCGTCTGTCTTATATGAAATCGACGTTCCGGCCAACAAAGAGCTGCTGGATGAAGATAAGCGCTACAAAGACCAGATGAAAGGCGTTCAAACTAAGATTCTCAAGGCAGTGCAATCCCTGTCTATGAAACAGAAACAAGCCTTCTGGACAAAATGGTTGCGCCAAACTATGGGTAGCACTAAAGATGAAATCCAAGCAGAAACAGCCTTGCGGACAGTGGAATTAAACATAAAACATTGCCACGACGCCAGTCTGGGATGGGAAGGCCTTCCGGCGTTTAGGAAGCGGATTGCCTTAAACAGTCTAAAAAAACAAGGTTACACCGACGAACAGATAAACGATACTTCCTATATGGAATCAGAAAGTAAGAGGTGGGAAAAAGAACTACCAGCCGCGCAGCAACAAGTAGAAGATGCTAAAGGAGCTGGCAACAAGAAGCGTAATCAGTTGATAGAAGCGGCTATGGAAAACCCAGAAGCTACATTGGAAAAAGGCATTGGGACAGGTAAAGAAATATACAATTATTTGACTGATGCATTATCCGACGGGAAAGACATAGAAAAAACGTCGAAATATTTAAATGAACAAGGAATCCACGGGATTACCTATGATGATGCCTATGATGGCCGTTGCTATGTCGTGTTTGATGACAAGGCTATTCAGATCATCGACAAATATAATCAAGATGTTCATAATGCCAAAGCTGCCTATGACGCAAGTACCGGAGCTATCAGACTGTTTGATATTGCGGACCAGTCGTCTTTTATTCATGAATCTGCTCATATGTTCCTGTCTGACATGGAAAGATTAGCGCAGAAAAAAGACGCCCCTGCCGGGTTGGTTAGCGATTTGCAAACCGTCAAGGACTGGGCCGGATACAAACCCGGACAGATGAAAGGATACAAGGGTACGGCCCTTGAAAAAGAATTCCAGGAATATGCCGACGCTATACGGGAAGCCAAGAAAGCTGGCGATGCGGTAGCAATCAAATCGGCGGAAGCACGCTGGATACACGAACGGTTTGCTAGAGGTTTTGAACGTTATATCGCTGATGGCAAGGCCCCTAATGAATCACTGAAAAACGTGTTTGAAAAATTCAAAGACTGGATGGTTAGTATCTATCAGGACTTGAAAAATTTAGGAAAGAAACCGCCTAAAGAAATTCAAGATGTCATGGCGCGAATGATTACACCGGAAGTAGATACTAAATATTCAGTACGAGAAGCAAATGATCAGCTGACCCGCTCCAAGGAAGACTTGAAGGCAGAAATCAAAGAAGCCTTCCCAAATGCCAAGGGAATCAAGGATGAAGGCGACCGCATGACCTTCACCATGCCGAACGGTTCCCATATCGTCGTCGACGTGAAGAATGAAATCGTCCTGACTGATGAAGAATTGGCACAAGCGAAGAAAGACCACCATATCGACGATAACGGCAACGTCGTCGTCGAAGGGTATGCACAGCTCCATGGCAAGGACGCTTATATAGCCCTCTCGCAGGGTAGCCGTGAAAACACGGGATTCCATGAAGCCTATCACCTCGCAGAAGGTGCCGTCTTGACGGACCGTGAAAAGGCCGCTATCAAGAAGGCTATCCCCGACGCCGAAAAACGCGCCGACAAGTATGCTGAATGGGTAGAAGCCCGTAAGCACGGCCGCGGTACGGCATGGGGCAAGCTGTTCCAGAAAATCAAGGACTTTGCCGCAAAGATGAGGGAAATCTTCACTGGGGCTGAAACCGTAAACGACATATTCCGGCAGATTGAGTCGGGTAAGGTATGGGAACGAGGCGCCCGTGACAATAGCGAACGGCGCTATGCTGCCCGCCAGGATGACCAGGAAGAAGCTCCTGTCAAACCGCAAGACATTATCGACGCTATCAACGATATTGTCCATATCTACGAAGGAAGCCGCCTTACAGACAAGGAACGGAAGGAACTGAGAGAGTCCAGTAAATTCGACCCGGACCAGAAGCAGGCCGTCCGTCCGCAGGCTACCGACCTGTATGATCGCCACGCCCACGCAGGCTTTAACCGTATGGGGTACTTCAATCTGAGCAACTACGGCCGTATCCTTGCCCTGCATCTTGATAACGTCATGCAGCTTAAAGGCAACCTGGAATTGGCAAATAAGGTCCTGGACCGGCAGGATAAGAACGCCGCCGAAAACAAGATGAACGGCGTCAATGAACGACTCACCCCGGCGCAGGCACGGCAGAACGCTGTCATGGACTTTGGTGCTATGATGATTCGCAACCCAGAACTGGCCCGTGAAACCTATCCGGCCTATTCCAAGATTTTCGATGAAGGACTGGAACAGCATCCAGACCTCAAAGAAAAGCTCGACAAAGTCATTCAGCTGAATGAAACCTACCAGGGACAGACAGCTGCCGAACGGGCCGCCGGAAGCATCGCCCGTGAAAGGGAAAAGGTACAGCTCCGTAAGCATCCTAAAGAATGGTTGCATACTCACTTTGACAAATTCTACACGAACTGGGTAGACGATAAGCATATCTTTGCTAAAGTCGTCGCCAGGGCAGAAGCCGAACTGGGCCGCAAACTGGCCTATGACTATGACGTCCATAAGCAGGCACAAATGGCTATCAGCGTAGCATCCAGCCGTGCACTGTTATTCCTTACTGGCGGCAAAAGCACCGAAGATACCTACAAGGTATTGAATAAGGTTTGCGGCCATGCCATTACGAATAATGTCACCATGAAAGATATTATGGACGCTCTTAATAAGGTATCTAAGGAAGACGTGTCGAAAACGGGCGCTGAGAACGCCTATGACGCGCTGGGAAACTATCTGATAGCCATGCGTACCGAAGAGCTGGAAAAGCATTACCACGACGCATACGCCCGCTCCGCTGGCTTTGATGAAGAAGGTACACGGGAAATCATTCAGAACACGCCCGAAAGTATCAAGAAGATAGCGCAGATGTATTGGGATATTAATACGAATATTGTCAACATTCTTCAACAGCAAGGCCTCATCTCCAAAGACCTTGCCGGGAAGCTCCGTAAATATAAGCATTATTGCCCCATGTATCGCGATATGTCGGACGGTATCACGGATATGGATGAGATGATAGGCACTATCGGCGTATTCAATAAAGGTGGTGGCTACGCTAACGTCAGCAACGGTATCAAACGTATCGAAGGCGGCGGCAAGCGGCCTATCCTCGACCCGATAACCTCGTTGTCGCAGATGGCGGTATCTATGATAAGCAAATGTGAACGGAACAACGTCGCCAAGACATTCGTCAAGCTGGGCCAGGATTTTGCCGGGCTGGGCGATATTGTCGTCCGTGACCCGACACTGAAACATGCCGACCCGACGGTCTTTGCCTTCACGGTATGGCAGAACGGGGAACAAGTCGTATATCGCACGACGCCGGAAATCTACGACGCACTCACAAATAATGACGCGCAGACGAACCGTTTCACGCTAAAAATGGCAAGCAGTATCGCGCAGACCTTGCGGACTGGGGCTACCATCAGCCCGTCCTTTATCGTCCGAAACCTCTTGCGTGATACCATGTCGGCCACGGTAAACTCCAAGACCGGGTTCTACCTGCCGTTTGTCGATAACGTACGCGGTGCCTGGAAGCTGCACTTTGATAAGAAGTTCTCCGCTGAATATCATGCCAGCGGGGCCAGCATGTCGACGTACATGAGAGCAGACGCGGATAGCAGCCGCAACCTAACTAAGGAATTACTGGGCCATAAGTACGACTCGTATCCGGTTGTCGTGAAGCAGGTTCGTCAGCTCATTAGCTGGGCATGGCACAACTACGAAAAGTTCGGCAATCTCATCGAAGACAGCACTCGTGCCGGTGAATTCAGACGTGCACGTAACCAGGGCTTGTCTATTGACCAGGCAGGACAGCTGGCCCGTGAAATCACGCTGGACTTCTCACGTCACGGTAAAAAAGGACAGATAGCCAATAAATACATTCCATTCTTTAACGCAACGATTCAAGGGACGGATAAGTTCATCCGGACGTTTAAGGATAACCCCATGCGGGCTATTATGAATACCGTCATTTGGATTATCCTTCCGTCGCTGGGCTTGTGGGCTATTAATCATGACGATGATTGGTACAAGGAACTCGATGAAAATACGAAGTATACCAACTGGGCTATTAGCCTGCCAGGCGGTACGCACCTGCTCATTCCGAAACCGCAGGAAGTCGGCATTTTGTTCGGCTCCGGTATCGAAGCCGCTTTAAATCAGATGACCGATACAGACCCGCACGGGATGAAGGAATGGGCGCGCCAGTACGTCGATGCAATGACGCCAGGCCTATTTCCGGCTATTGTCCGTCCGCTCATTGAATGGTTGACTGATTATTCGTTCTGGACGGGACGCCACCTTATCCCTACCGGATTAAAGAAATCACCGTCTGAAATGCAATATACAAGCTATACCAGTGAATTAGCTAAGGCATTGGGGGATACATGGATTGCTAAGAACATCAGCATTGGTGAACGACACGGTATATCTCCTGTCGCTATCGACAACTGGATTAGTGGATGGTTCGGCAGTGCCGGACGGTTCGTAGCCAATATGCTCAATGACCCGATTAGCTATGTGAAAGGTAATAGTCGCCCGCCTGAACCGGCTAAATATTGGTATGAAATGCCTGTCATTGGTTCATTCATTCGCCAGAACGGGCAGAACAGCGAATACGTCAACCGAATGTACGAAATTCAATCGGACATGAATGACGACTACGAACGTTCTGAGGCTGGGAAACAGCGCAAAGGTAAGAAGTCTTCATCGAACAAGCCGAAAGAGTTGAAACAGGTAGATACCGCCGTAAGTTCGGTATCGAAGCTCAACAAAGAAATCAAGGCTATCCGTAATGATCCGAAAAAGGACCCCGACCGGAAACGCCAGGAAATCGACCAGCGGCGCACTAAGATAAATGACCTTGCCAAGAAAGTCGTTTTGAAGTTCGATAAATAAAGGAACAGCCTGCTATCCATTACGGACGGCAGGCTGTTTTCCATTCACGGCTCGTCAAAAAATCGTCAAAAATAAATGTTGCAATGTGCTACAACGTGGTACAATATGGACATAAAGAAAAATATAATCATTTAAAAACGGCTATTTTGAGCGTTTTTGATTAATATATATCATTTTTGAGCATTTCATGCTATACTAATAGGGAGTATCGCACAGGCCCTTCGCCTTCCTGCGAAAATCCTTGGAGTGTTTAGCTTGTAGTATAGAGTTTGTCGTTTGTAGCGAGGAAATAAAAACTTTTCTTACTGCTAACCACTGACCACTAGCCACTAGCAACTCAAAAGGAGCTGTCTTCACTCGACAGCTCCTTTTCCGCATCTACCATAAAGGAGTGATTATTTATGAAATTGAAGAATCTCGTCATGTTGGCAGCCGCCCTTACGTGTATTGCCGGTTCGACGGTCATGGCTGAAGAAAAGGTAAGCATCAAGAGTGCCAGTGCCGACAGCTATGAAGTCGTCCAGGTTATGACGACTAAAGACAAGAATTACTATCAGTACTATAACAGCGCCTATCAGTATGCCGTCGACATCCCGCGGGCTGCGACGACAGCCGACATGAACGCCGACGGCGACGGCTGCTACTTCCAGGACCCGAAGGACGATGCCGTCTACATGACCTATGCCGCCAAGAACAGCATGAACTTCACCATCGATGAACTCTACAACATGGCCCTGGGTATGAACGGCTCGCCGACGCTGACGACCAACATCAAGACCAAGAACAGCTATGCCATCGGCTGGACCGACGGCAAGAAGTCCTATTATCACGAACTCTACATCAACGATAAGAACAAGACCTACACGGCCTTCACCGTCACTTATCCGACCAGCAAGAAAGATAAGTACCAGGCCATCATCGCCCATATGTCCCGCAGCTTCATGCCCAACGTACAAATGTAATGGTGGGGGATGCGGTTCTTTACGGATGGTTTCTCTAAAATAGAGAAATCCCCCTTTACAGGACCGCGTCTTTATGGTATAATTCCCTTGTTAATTTAGGCAGTCCTCTGCTCGGTAACACGATTGTCGTGAAAGGTGGCGGCAACGGGGGCACGAATGTCTTATAGGAGGAAAAAAGAAATGAACATTATCAGCGTACTTGAACAGGAACAGCTTCGTGACGATATCCCGGCATTCCGCCCTGGTGATACTGTCAAAGTTCACGTAAAGGTTGTCGAAGGCAATCGCGAACGTGTACAGATTTTTGAAGGTGTCGTTATCGGCCGTCAGAACGGCGGTGTCCGCGAAACTTTCACTGTCCGCCGCGTTTCCTACGGTGTTGGTGTTGAACGTACTTTCTTGGTACATTCCCCGCGCCTCGCTAAAATCGAAGTCGTTCGCCACGGTGTCGTCCGTCGTGCAAAACTGCACTACCTCCGTGGTCTTACAGGCAAAGCTGCCCGTATCCGCGAACGTCGGTAATTCATTGGCAAGAACACTTGAAAAAGAGGTTGTCCCACGAAGCATGGCTTCGCGGGCCAGCCTCTTTTTTCATGACTTATTTTCATATGGGCGGTCAAAGGCAACCTCTCAGTCAGCTGCGCTGACAGCTCCCCTACAAAGGGAGCCAAAGCCTCTCCTATGAGGAAAGGTTGGTCTTAAACAAATGGGCGTCCTGCGATTCAGGATATCGTGCACCTATATTGTTAACCATTAGATAAATGAAATTGAGTTGACTACTATTGCTGCAGCGAGTATAATAATCCCATAGTTCACAATGAAAATGAGGAGTTGGTTGACAATGACTACGATAGCAGCACTGACTGATAAGATTATACAGGGATACCGCATCCAGCGCGGCGATGATTTATCGATTTTCCTGACCGCACCGCTGGAAGAATTGCAGCAGGGGGCAGGCGCCTTACAGCGCCATTTTTGCGGCAACCATGTCGATTTCTGTACCATCATCAACGGCCGCAGCGGCCGCTGTGGGGAAGACTGCAAATACTGTGCCCAGTCGGCCTGCCACCATACGGGCTGCGAAGAATACGGCTTCCTGCCGAAGGATGAAATCCTGGCCCATGCCAAGGCCAATCAGGATGCCGGCGCCAATCGCTTTGCCATCGTCACGTCGGGCCGGGCTCTGACGGGCGCCGATTTTGAAAAAGCCCTGGATACGTACCGCACGATGAAGCAGACCCTGCACATCGACCTCTGCGCATCGCACGGCCTGCTGTCGCCGGAACAGCTGCACCGCCTCCACGAAACAGGCGTTACCAGCTATCACCACAATATCGAGACGTCGCGGCGTTTCTTCCCATACATCTGCACGACCCATACGTACGACGACCGCATCCGCACCATCAAGGCCGCTCAGAAAGAAGGGCTCTGTGTCTGTTCCGGCGGCATCATCGGCATGGGGGAAACCTGGGAAGACCGGCTGGATATGGCCATCAGCTTGGCTGAACTGGGCATCCAGTCCATTCCCATCAACGCCCTCATGCCCATCCCCGGTACGCCCCTGGAAGATCGGCCCCAGCTCGACGGCCGCGACGTCCTGCGGACCATCGCCTTTTTCCGTTTCATCAATCCCGAAGCCAACATCCGCCTGGCCGCCGGCCGCAAGCTTTTGCCGGAAAACGGCGCGACAGCCCTGCTCAGCGGGGCCTCGGCATCCATTACGGGCGATATGCTGACCACCTCCGGTTCGACCATCGCCGAAGACATGGTCATGCTCCAGCGCCTGGGCTTGACGAATAGGGATTAGCCGTTAGCAGTTAGCCGTTAGCGGTTAGCAGTCAGCTATTAGGGGGCCAACCTTATGGGGACAGAAGCCTTCGTATGACCAGCCCTGCACTAGCCTTCACTCCTCGTCTATGATATAATGTTAGGGATATAGAAACATACACATACTTTTCAATGAGGTGATTATCGTGGCAAAACAGATTTTTGTTACCGGTCATAAGAGCCCGGATACGGACTCCATTTGTTCTTCCATTGCTTATGCAAAATTGAAACAGTTACAGGGTATCGACGCTGCGCCAATCCGTGCTGGCGAACCGAATAAGGAAACGGCCTTTGCCCTTGATTATTTCCATGTCGCTCCGCAGCCGCTGGTCAAGGACTTCTACGTCAAAGTCAGCGAAGCCGTCCACACGGAAGTCGAAGCCCTTCCGGTCAGCGCCAGCCTGAAAGATGCTGCCAAATGGTTCGCATCCCACGAAAGCGACGTCGCTCCCGTTGCCGATAACGGCCAGTTCGTCGGCGTCATCGAAAAAAGCCAGCTCGCCGATGAATTCGTCAAGACCGTCATGGGTGAAGAATTGAGCACGGTCAAAGCCTTGGCCCACGACCCGGAATTGTTCTTCAAACCGACCGACAATGGCCATGATATCCCGGCTGATGGCAAATATGCTGTCGTCGAAAACGGCAAATACGTCGGCATGATCTGTGCCGACTGCGTCGCAGCGGTTGAAAAACAGCAGGTCATCCTCGTCGACCACAACGAAAAGAAACAGATCATCGACGGCATCGACGAAGCGTCCATCATCGGCGTCATCGACCATCACCGCATCGGCGGCACCTTGGAAACGGCTGGCCCCATTTCCATCCTCTTCAAACCTGTCGGCTGCACGGCTACCATCGTAACGGGTTTATATGAACAGGCTAAGATCGACATCCCCAAAGACATTGCCGGCCTGCTCTTGTCGGCCGTCATTTCCGATACGGTCCTCTTCCGTTCGCCGACCTGCACGCCGGCTGACCGCGAAGCGGCTGAAAAACTGGCCAACATCGCTGGCGTAGACGTCGAAAAATACGGCATGGAAATGCTCAAAGCCGGTGCCAACGTCTCCGATTTGACGCCGGATCAGATCGTCCACAACGACATGAAGGAATTCTCCAGCGGCAATACGACCTTCACGGTAGCCCAGGTCCAGGTCATGGATACGACAGATCTCCTCGACCAGAAACAGGTTTTGCTCAACGCCTTGGAAAAATTGCGCGCTGAACACGATTACGCCGCTTCCTTCCTGATGATCACCAGCATCATCGACGAATCGACGAACCTCATCTTCGCCGGCAATATGGACGACGTCGTCAGCAGTGCCTTCGGCAAGGACGTCCTCGACAAGGAAGTCTACCTGCCCAAGGTCATGAGCCGTAAGAAACAGGTCATTCCGCCTATCCTTTCGGCAATGAAATAAGTGATGATTTTCAGAGGCCCCATCGACACGGTGTGGGCCTTTTTATCTGTAAAGGGGAAGAATGCATGAATCCTATTTTTGATACCCTCAACGACCGCCAGTGCGAGGCCGTCAAGCATACCGAAGGGCCGCTGCTGATCACGGCCGGGGCCGGATCGGGCAAGACCAAAGTCCTGACCTGCCGCATTGCCCATCTCCTGGAATTGGGCGTCGCACCGTACCGTATCCTGGCCATTACCTTTATCAACAAAGCCGCCAAGGAAATGAAAGAACGCGTAGAGAACCTGGTCGGCGCCCAGGCGGACAGCATCTGGCTCAGTACGTTCCATTCGTTCTGCGCCAAGCTGCTGCGCTTTGAAGTCGACGGTTTCCACGGCTATACGCGGAACTTTACCATCTATGACTCTTCAGACCAGCTGGTATTGGTCAAGGAATGCCTGAAAAAGCTCAACCTCGATGATAAGCAGTTCACGCCGCGGTCCGTGTTGGGGACCATTTCGTCGGCCAAGAACGTCCTCATGGACGCCAAAGCCTTTGCGGCCAAGGCCTCTGATTTCTACGAACAGAAAGTGGCCGACATCTACGCCATGTATCAGGACAAACTGCGGGAAAATAATGCCGTCGATTTCGATGACCTCTTGTTCCTGGCCGTGCGCCTCCTGCAGGAAAATGATGAAGTCCGGGAAAAGTACCAGTCCCGCTTCCAATATATCCTGGTCGACGAATATCAGGATACGAACCATGCCCAGTATGCCCTGACCAAGATACTGGCCGCCCGCTGGCGCAATATCTGCGTCGTCGGTGATGCGGACCAGAGTATTTACGCCTGGCGCGGCGCCGATATCCGCAACATCATCGACTTCACACGGGACTATCCCGATGCGGCATCGATTAAACTGGAACAGAATTATCGCTCGACAAAGACCATCCTGAACGCGGCCAACGCCGTCATCGACAACAACGAAAGCCGTCCCAAGAAAACCTTGTGGACAGAAAATCCGACGGGGAATAAGATCATCCATTATCAGGCCCAGACAGAACACGACGAAGCCGACTACATTGCCGGCGTCATCTACAACCGCCATGAGATCAGCCACGAACCGTATGGCGATATGGCCATCCTCTTCCGGACAAACGCCCAGTCCCGTGTCCTCGAAGAAAAGCTTATGCGCTATGCCATTCCCTATACCATGGTTGGCGGCACCAAGTTCTATGACCGCAAGGAAATCAAAGACGTCCTGGCTTATCTGCGCCTGCTCTATAACCCGGAAGACAGCCTGAGCCTGACGCGTATCATCAACGTGCCCAAGCGCAACATCGGGGCGACGACGATGGAACATGTCGCAGCCTATGCCGAAGAACAGGGGATTTCCTTATTTGAAGCCCTGTCCTCGACGGATGAGATCCCCGTCACCAAGCGGGCCAGGGCATCGCTGGAAAACTTCGCCGCCATGATTTTCGATCTCCTCAACGACATCGAAGGCAAAGACGTCCTGAGCCTCATCGAAACGGTCATCAAACAGACCGGCTATGGGGAAATGCTCGACAAGGAAGCCGAACACGATCCGCAGGGCGAAAGCCGCAAGGAAAACGTCGGCGAATTCCTGTCCGTCGCCAAGGATTATATGGACAGCAACCCGGAAGGCAATCTCCAGGACTTCCTGGAAAACGTCGCCCTCGTCAGCGATGTCGATGACTTTGAAAGCAGTGACTCGAAAGTTACCCTCATGACCCTGCATGCCGCCAAAGGGCTGGAATTCCCAGTCGTCTTCCTGACCGGTCTCGACGAAGGTCTGTTCCCGCACAGCCGGACCCTGATGGACCCGACGCAGGTCGAAGAAGAACGGCGCCTGGCCTATGTCGGCATTACCCGTGCTGAACGGCAGCTCTACGTGACCAACGCCGTGACGCGGACTATGTATGGCCGCATCTCGGCCTATATGCCCAGTCGCTTCCTGGCAGAAATCCCGCCGCAGCTCATGGAAGACTACCATCGCAAGAGCGCCATGCCCCAGAGCCGTACGGCCTCTGTCCCAGGGAAACAGCGCGTCTCCATCCTGACCAAGCCCGTCGCCTCGAGCCTGCCGAAAAAACATGCCATCACTGACACCTTTGCCAAAGGCGATAAAGTACGCCATAAGATCTGGGGCATCGGCACCGTCCTCGACGTCATCGGCGAAGGGCCGAACATGCAGATGAAAATCCAATTCCCGACCAAAGGCGTCCGCCAAGTCGTCGTAAAATACGCCCCCTTAGAGAAAGTCTTGTAGGGGAGCCTAAGCCTCTCCTCATAGGCCCTTTTTGGCCCGTCAGGTGCTGACCACAGGAAAGCGCAGGACGGTTGCCAAAACGGAGAGCCGAGCTGGAGGTGGCCCGAAGGGCCGGAGAGGTTGCTTGTACTTTCGCAGCTCGCCGTTCGCTGTTCGCAGGCCGCAGGCCGCTTCGGACTCAGATGCCGCTGCGCGGCGACAGACTCAAACCGACAACGACGCTTCGGGAAACCCTTAGCGCGTAAAAAGCAACCTCTCAGTCAGCAGAGCTGCCAGCTCCCCTACAAAGGGAGCCTAAGCCTCTCCTCATAGGCCCTTTTTGGCCCGTCAGGTGCTGACCACAGGAAAGCGCAGGACGGTTGCCAAAACGGAGAGCCGGCTAGAGGTGGCCCAACGGGCCGGAGAGGTTGCTTGCACTTTCTGGGAATGATTTTCATGAATAAAGGAGAAAACCATGGATACTGAAAAGGCGCGGCTCTTGGAGCTGCGGAAAAAAATAGATGAATTGAGTTATCAATATTATACCCTCGATAAACCGACGGTAACGGACTATGAATACGATATGATGTACCGGGAACTGGAAAACATTGAAAAAGCCCATCCCGACTGGGTCACGCCCGATTCGCCGACACAGCGCGTCGGTTCCAAGATTTCCGGCGGCTTTGAGAAATATACCCATGACCGGCCCATGCTCAGCCTGGGCGACGTTTTCAGCGACGATGAATTGCGGGAATTCGACCAGCGCGTCCGCGATGACTTGGGTGGCGAAGATCTGGAATACGTCGTCGAACTGAAAATCGACGGCCTGGCGGTCAACCTCATTTACGAACAGGGCCAGTTCATCCGCGGCGTCACCCGCGGCGACGGCGTCGTCGGCGAAGACATTACCAACAACGTCCGGACCATCCGCACCATTCCCCTGCACATCGCCAGCGATTCGCCGCATATCGAGATCCGCGGTGAAGTCTACATGCCCATCACATCATTTGAAGCCTTGAACCAGCAGCGTCGCGATGACGAACTGGAACCCTTTGCCAATCCCCGCAATGCCGCTGCCGGCTCACTGCGCCAGCTCGACCCGCGCATCACAGCCCAGCGCAAACTGGCCTTCTTTGCCTATGCCCTGGGCGGCAACAGCGGCATCACCATCGAGAGCCAGGAAGAACTGCTCCAGGACTTGGCCCAGTTCCATTTCCAGGTCAACCCGGAATACCGCAAGTTCACCAATATTGAAGACGTCATCACTTTCATCCACAGCTGGGACGACCGCCGCGACAGCCTGCCTTATGCGACGGACGGCATGGTCGTCAAAGTCAACTCTTTTGCCCAGCAGACCCGCTTGGGCAATACCGTCAAGATTCCCCGCTGGGCCATTGCCTATAAATTCCCGCCCGAACAGGCGCGGACGAAAGTCCTGGACATTTCCGTCAGCCTCGGCCGGACCGGCGTCCTGACACCGGCTGCCGACCTCGAACCGGTCCACCTGGCCGGGACGACAGTCAAACGGGCGACCCTGCACAATGAAGATTACATCAAAGAAAAAGACATCCGCATCGGCGATACCGTCGTCATCCAGAAGGCCGGCGAAATCATCCCCGAAGTCGTCCGCTCCCTGCCGGAACTGCGCGACGGGTCGGAAAAAGTCTTTACCATGCCGGCGACTTGTCCGGCCTGCGGCAGCCCCGTCGTCCGCCGCGAAGGGGAAGCGGCCTGGCGCTGCACCAATCCGGACTGCCCGGCCGTCATCGGCGAAAAAATCGCTCATTTCGTCTCCCGCGATGCCATGAACATCGACGGCCTGGGGGACGCCATCGTTCAGCAGCTCCTGGCCCAGCACCTCATCCACGACGTAGCCGACATCTACGGCCTGACCAAAGAAGAATTGGTCGACCTCGAAGGCTTCGGCGACAAATCGGCCGACAACCTGCTCAAGGCCATCGAAACGAGCAAATCCGTCGGCCTGGCGCGGGTCCTCTTCGCTCTGGGTATCCGCTTCGTCGGCGCTAAAGCCGGTCGCGTCCTGGCCGAATCCTTCGGCTCCATCGACGCCCTCATGGAAGCCAGCATCGACGATCTGACGGCCATCGACGACATCGGACCGCGCATCGCCGACAGCATCGTCTCCTATTTCAGCGATGCCAAGAGCCGGGCTCTCATCGAAAAACTGCGCGCTCATGGCGTCGATATGACGGCCGAAAAGAAAACCCTCATCAATACGACCTTTGATGGCGAAATCGTCGTTCTCACCGGCAAACTGCAGCTCTTCAGCCGCAAAGAAGCCGAACAGGCCATCGAAGCACGGGGCGGCAAATGCACCTCCTCGGTCACCAAGAAAACAACCCTCGTCGTCGTCGGAGCCGACCCCGGCAGCAAATACGAAAAAGCCAAAAAACTAGGCACCCCCATCATCAGCGAAGCCGAATTCAAAGAATGGCTCGAACGCTGAATAAGCCGCCCCTCAGTCAGCTGCGCTGACAGCTCCCCTTCACGAGGGAACCTTGGCCGGGGCTTCGTAGGGGTCGCCACGCGGGCGACCCGCCACAGAACCTGTGTCGAGCTTCTTTACAAGATGAATCTCGCTGAAAATTATTACTGAAAGGAGGAAGCATTATGGCTGCCGTATATATTGATATTTCTCCAGCTATTTTAGATTGGCTCATTAAAAAAAATGATTTGATCGGCAATGAGACAGTCTATAACGTTTTAATGAAATGGAAAAAAGGTGATAAAAAGCCTACATTTAATCAGATTGAACAAATCAGTAAAAAAATGCAGATTCCTTTAGGGTATTTCTTTTTAGAAAATCCGCCAGTGGAAGATTGTTCATTCACTGAATTTCGGACTGTAAACAGTCAGGGGGAAAATGAAGAGCCTAGTGCTAATCTTGTGGATACTATTGATATGATGCTTAATATCCAAGATTGGATGCGGGATTATATTAAAGATATGGGGCAAGATAAGAAGGCCTATGTCGCATCTTGTAGTGAAAATATGCCTGCTTCTTCTTTAGCAGAAAAAATCCGGCATGATTTAAATTTATCTGAAGATTGGATGATAGCACAAAAGACGGCACAAGATTCCTTTAAATTTTTACGGCATCGATGCCAAAATATGGGCATATTAATCATGATGAATGGTATTGTAGGAAATAATACCCATAGGCCGTTAGATGTCAAGGAATTTCGTGCATTTACACTTGTAGACGACTATGTTCCTTTGATTTTTATAAACGCAAAGGATTCTGTGAATGGCCGCCTTTTTTCCCTATTGCATGAAATTGTGCATATTTGGATAGGCATCAATAGCATTTATAATAAAGTTGAAAATAATGAAGAAAATCGAGTCAGTCCTATAGAAATAACGTGTAATGCGGTAGCTGGGGAGCTGTTAGTGCCTCATCGTTTATTTATTTCCGAATGGAGAAAAAATCAGGAACCCGTTTTAAAAAAAGTGAGTACACTTTCAAAAGTCTTTACATGCAGCCAAGTTGTGATTGCCAGGAAAGCTTTAGATACACAGTATATTCAAGAAGATATGTATCATAAAATTGTGACGCTAGCTGTTGATTTTTATAAAAACAGTCAGGAAAAACATGCAGGTGGAGATTATTATAAAACGATGGTTAGCCGACTGGATCCCCAGTTTATTTTTGCTATTGCAGCCAGTGCACAGGCTGGTCGAACATCCTATAGTGATGTTTATCGTCTAACTAATACCAATCGAACTACATTCAAACAAATTTATCAAAAAATGCTTTCAGGGGAAGGTGGTGTGAATTCATGAGTGAAAAGTATTTGCTGGATACTAACGTCTTTTTGACCCCTTATGAATCATATTATGCACCTGATATAGTACCGTCTTTTTGGGAAGCATTAGAAGACGTTTTTATTAAATCTAATAGTATTTCCGTATTGGATTTAGTCATAGATGAAATTTTAAAAGGTGAAGATGGATTGAAAACTTGGATTCAAAATTTATGGGACCAGCATGAAATACAGATTATATCTTATAGTGATGTAAAAATTATTGAATCTTATGGTCAGGTGATGCGATATTTACAAGAAAGTCCTTATTATACGGACAGAGCCCTCCGAAATTGGGCTAAAGACAATATCGCAGATCCTTGGCTTATTGCAACTGCTAATGCATACGAATATACTATTATTACATTTGAAGTTCCATCAGGGGTCATTGATATTAAAAGCCCGACAAGCAGACCTAAAATTCCTACTGTGGGAAAACACTTTGGGATAACATGTCAGAATTTATATTATTTCATGCGAAAAATGGGAATAAAAATATGAATGAGCACCCCGTAAAACCGCTCATCGTAGGGGTCGCCGCGTGGGCGACCCGCCACAGAACGAGTGTGAATACCTAAATAGACTGAATGGAGATGATTTTATGCGTACTATGAATGAAGTAATGAAAGAATTACAGGCATTTATTGCTAAGAAGGCTCCCAACGGTGTTCAGAACGAAGCAGAGCTGCAGCAGATCATTGAAGAATTCATGATGCAGCATAAGGAAGCTGCCCAATACTTGCAGGACTTCTTGCAGGAGCATGGGCAGGACGATACAGTGCCGGCAGATGTCTATGATTATTTGGACTTAGCTGAGCAGGCGAGCCGAAAAAAAGACAAACGGGAATATTTGGCCAAAGCAGCCGAACTGGAGCCGGATAATGCGGAAGTCAAACTAGCCCAGGCTGAATTGGACTCGAAAGGCCCCTTGGATATGCTTAAAGTCCTTCCAGACCTAATTGGCGCCGAAGAAAAAAGGTTAAAAGATCAGGAAATTTACCAGCGCAGTAAAGGTAATTTCTGGTTGGACTTTGAAACACGACCGTATATGATGCTGCTTCAGGAATACCTGTCGGATTTGATTGAATGTGGCATCCACAATAAAGCCATCCAGGTAGGGGAAGAAATGCTTCGCCTCAATAAAAATGATAATTTGGGCATCCGTTTCCAGCTGATGCCGCTGTATGCTAAAATGTGCAATGAAATGAAAGCATTGAAACTGTACAAGCGGGGAGCAGACGAACAAAGCAGCTCCCATTATCTCCTGCCCTTAGCCTTGTTGTACTTCAAACTCGGCGATTGGCCCAAGGCGAAATCATACTTGGAAGCCTTGAAGCAGGACTACCCTATTACGAAAAAACTCATCCGTTCCATTAAAAAAGGTGACAGTCTCATCTTCCAGCCCTACCTTAACAACCCGCCATACGTCCCATATTCCGATGAAGAACTCATCACTGCCTATCTGACGAACTATGCCATTTACGTAACCGAACCGTACTTCTTCGACTGGGCCGACGAAGCCCTCATCGTCCATCGCAAAAAGAAGAAATAAGCCTCTCTTTATAGGAGAGGTGGCCCAACGGGCCGGAGAGGTTGCTTGTACTTTCGCAGGTCGCAGGTCGCAGTCCGCAGGCCGCCTTGGAGTCAGATGCCGCTGTGCAGCGACAGACTCAAAATGACAACGACGCTTCGGGAAACCCTCAGCGCGTAAAAAAAATCCCCCCGGCTTGGGATTTCGTAGGGGTCGCCACGTGGGCGGCCCGCCACAGCTGTTCGTCGAAACGTTGGAAAAGTGGACAGATATTTGAATTTTCGGTATAATTAAAATCGTAGATGTCTGCATGGGAAGAGTGGCTTATGTGCCATTTTCTGCCTTTAGGCAAGATCCCTATTTCTTTTAGCTAACGACGTAAAAAGGGCTTGTCATCGTTCGACAAGCCCTTTTACTATGACCTTATTATCTTATCAGAAGAGAATCAGAGGAGGAGCTGTTTTGGAGACGCCATCGACGAAAGGGTCTATTTCTATCAAAAATAAATACAGCAATGAACTGCTGCCGATTGTTATGGTTATTGCTGATTATATGGCTATCTGGCTGGCCGAGTATGCATCTTATGGATTGCGGGATTTTCTCGTTCCGGAAACGCATTTCCATCTCTCCTGGCTCAGTATCCACGTTATCATACCGGTCGTATACATCCTTTTTTTACAATTACATCATCTTTATACGCGGCGTATGCAATTTTGGCAGGTCATTTCAGGCATTTTTAAATCCGTCTTTTACGCCGTCGCTTTACTGATTTTTTTCATCTACATCGCTCAGACAGCAGCTTCGACGTCGCGGCTCTTCGTAGCTTTGTTATGGTTGACTTCTTTCCTTTTCCTGGTGGCAGAACGATACATCGTCAAACATATCCTAGGGCATTTCAAGCTGCTCCAGCTGCCGGTCCTCATCATGGGAGCGGGGAAGACAGCAGCTATCGTCTTGGATTATTTTAAGCACGATACGGGTGTCAGCTATGATTTCATCGGCTATCTGGAAGACTATACGCCAGAACCGAAAGTAGCGGCCATGATGCCCCATTTAGGCCGCTTCGAGGATGCGGAAGAGGTCATCCGCCAGACCGGGGTCCAGCACGTCATGGTCATCGCACCGGGCCTCAGCAATGAAGCTGTCCAGGATATCGTCTACCGCGTTCAGCCGCTGGTCAAGAAGGTAGCCTTTATCCCCGATATGGGCAACCTGCCGTTGGCAACACTCGATACAGAAAGCCTCATCGATGGCCATATCGTTTCCTTCAGCTTCCGCAACAACCTGGCCCTCTGGTACAATCGGGCTGTTAAACGCGTCTTCGATGTCATCTGTACCAGCCTGGGGATTATCTGTCTTTCGCCGTTCTTTTTGGCCATCGCCCTGTGGATCTATAAAGATTCACCCGGACCGATTATCTTCAAGCACCGCCGTGTTGGTCGAAGCGGCAAAGAATTCAATTGCTATAAGTTCCGCAGCATGTGTGTCGATGCCGACGTCAAACTGAAAGAACTCCTGGCACGGGATTCGCAGGCCCGGAAAGAATGGGAAACAGAATTCAAATTGAAGAATGACCCGCGCATCACCAAGAGCGGAGCCTTCCTGCGCAAGACCAGCTTAGATGAATTGCCGCAGCTGTTCAACGTCCTCAAAGGCGAAATGAGCCTCGTCGGACCGCGGCCTATTATCCAGGCTGAAGTCCCGAAATACGGTCCATATATCAAGGATTTCTATATGGTCCGCCCTGGCGTCACCGGCATGTGGCAGACCAGCGGTCGCAGCGATACGACCTACGAAGAACGCGTCCAGATGGACACCTGGTACGTCCGCAACTGGAACGTCTGGTTCGATATCGTCCTAATCTGGCGCACCATCGCCGTCGTCTTGAAACACAAAGGAGCATATTAACGATAAGCCTCCCCTTATAGGCCCTTTTTGGCCCGTCAGGTGCTGACCGTAGGGAAGCACAGGGCGGTTGCCAAAACGGAGAGCCGGCTAGAGGTGGCCCGAAGGGCCGGAGAGGTTGCTCTTGATTTCGCTGTTCGCAGACCGCCTTGGACTCAGATGCCGCTGCGCGGCAACAGACTCAAACTGACAACGACGCTTCGGGAAAACAGCAGCTCGTAAAAAAATCCCCCCAGCTGGGGTTTTCGTAGGGGTCGCCACGTGGGCGACCCGTTACAGAACGAGTGGTTACATCCATCACAGCTCTAATGGAGATGATTTCATGAATCAACACTTTATTACGAAAATACATATCGACAAAGTACGGCACTTACAAAATATCACCATCCCATTATCAGAAACGACTTGCAAACATCTGATTCTGACCGGGAAAAACGGTAGCGGCAAAACCAGTGTCATGGAAGCGTTGAAGGCATATTTGTCTATATATACATCAGATAGTAATACGAGTGATGATTTTCGGCGCAGTAAAAATCTAATTTTAGACCTTCAATCAAAGATTGAATCATTACAACCATCAGATTCTCAATATAGAGAACTTTCAGAAACGTTAAAACGGACGCAATATTTTCTCTCTGAGTATGACAAAGGTGTTACAGTTCAATTCAATGATGAAGATGGTATGCGGGCTAAAGTATACACGGGAGAATACATTTTTGCCTATTATAAAGCGGAACGAGGATATACGGCACATAATGAGAAAAATGTATCCAAAGTGGATTTAAAGGAAAGGTATACCATCCAGGAACATCCAGGTCAGGAGTTCGTGAAATACATTTTGAATTTGAAAACAGTAGGGGCCATGGCGGAAGTTGGTGGGAAAAAAGAAAGAGCTGAAGAAATCAAAAAATGGTTTCAACGATTTGACCACGTTTTGCAAATCATATTTGATGCGCCACAAGCTCATCTGGACTTTGATATTGAAAGCTTTGAATTTCATATCATCGTGCCTGGCAGAGAACCGTTTACCTTTGACACCCTTTCCAGTGGCTATGCAGCCGTTTTAGATATCGTTGTCGATTTGATGATGCGGATGGAAAAGAAAGCGGGCAAGTGTTATGATTTGGAAGGCGTCGTCTTGATTGATGAAATCGAAGCACATCTGCATTTAGAGCTACAGAAAAAAATTATGCCGATATTGACAGGCATTTTCACCAATATTCAGTTCATCGTGACGACACACTCTCCGTTCATTTTGAATTCTATCGAGAATACCGTTATTTATGATTTGGCAAATCATATGCTAGTTAATACTCCAGAAGGCCTCTCAAATATTCCTTATGATGGAATTGTAGAAGGCTATTTCAAGGCTTCGGCAATATGAAACGAAGCGCTGCGTTTGCAGCTTTCAAACGCTCGTATATTAGAAATAAAGATGAATATGCCGAATTTCAAGAATATGTAAGCCTTATAAAATAGAAAGGATTGACCATTTTGTCTATTAAAATCATCATTGCAGCTCACAAAAAGTACTGGATGCCGACGGATACGGTTTATCTGCCCGTTCATGTCGGGGCCGAAGGTAAAGCCTCGATTGGCTATACGCCGGATAACACAGGTGACAATATCAGTAGTAAGAATCCTCATTTTTGTGAATTGACAGGCCTTTATTGGGCTTGGAAAAACTTGGATGCCGATTATCTGGGGCTTGTGCATTACCGCCGCTATTTTACGCGTAAAGAGGTCCATAACATTGAAGCCAAGAAAGACCAGATATTGACAGAAAAAGAATGGCAGCAACTCTTGTCCAGCCATCCCGTCGTCGTTCCGGATAAACGCAAATACTACATCGAAACGAACCGTTCTCATTATAATCATGCGCATCATCGAGAAGGGCTGGATATAACGGAACAGATCATCAAAGAACAGTGCCCCGAATACCTGCCTGCCTTTGAAAAAGTTATGAATCGGACCTGGGCCCATATGTTCAACATGTTCGTCATGCGTCGCGACCTTTATGACGACTATATGCAATGGATGTTCTCTATTCTTTTTGAACTGGAAAAACTGGTCGACATCACTGGCTGGGATATCTATGAATCCCGTATCTATGGCTTCGTCAGTGAATTACTTCTCGACGTCTGGCTGGAACAGAATCAGATTAATTATTTAGAAAGTAATGTCTCCTTTATGGAAAAACAAGATTGGATAAAAAAAGGCGGAGCTTTTTTGAAAAGAAAATTATTTGGAAGATAAGCAAAAGAATTGTACTATAAACTTTTAGTGATATAGCAAGAAAATGAAAAATATGATAAAATAAGGCGTTAATATGCCTGTTCGAAAGGTAGGTTAACTAATTAGAATTTAAAATTTACAATATCAAAAATTCTTGCTGGGTTACTTTTAAACTCGATAGAAGAAAGACTCCTTTATTGTGGAGGTTTTACATGAAAAAATTGGAATTATCACCAACGGATGATAATATCATAGCAACATTAAAAGAAAATATTTTTTAGCGTAATACAGAGTTAGGTTATATAAATAGAATTCCCAATATGATCCATTGGGATACGAATCAAAGAGAGGCATTAACTTTTGTGGATTTTTTGTAGTTCCTAATTGATATAGAAAAAAGAGCAGATTCGTTATATACTACATTATTTTGTAGTAAAAATGAGGATGAAATAGTTGTTGGAAAATTAACTATTAATCAAGGTGTAAGAAATAAATTGTTAGAAGTTTCCTCTTTGTTATCTAATTTTTCTGATTTTGAAAAATAGGAGTAGGTATTTTCATGGACAAACCAAGCCCTTTTTTTTCAGTTGTTATGCCTGTATATAATTCTGAAAAATATGTAGAAGCAGCGATTCAATCTATTTTGAATCAATCGTATTCAAATTTCGAACTTATCATAGTGGATGATCAATCAAATGATAATAGTTACTTTATTTGTGAGAAAATAGCACAACACGATAATCGGGTTAAGTTAGTACAAGCTAAACAAAATAAAGGCGCAGCGGCAGCACGTAATTTGGCGTTTGATTACGTTCAAGGCCAATATATAGTTTTTGTTGATAGTGATGATACCATTGACCAGGACTTCTTGGCGGTTGCTTATTCCTATGTCAACGACAATCAAATAGACTGCGTAAAATTTGGTTGTATTGAGGAATACTTCAATTCTGATGGGGAAAAAGCTTATTCCAAAGGATGTTATTTGACTGAGCAGGTTTATGACACTCCTGATACCATCCGCCAACAGATGGTTCGGATGGAACTGATTCCGCTTTTTGGCTATCTGTGGAATACGATATACCGAGCTTCGATTATTTTAGATAAAGGTCTTTTATTTAACGGCCAGTATCGCGTTAATGAAGATTTTGATTTTAATATCCGATATTTTAAGTATGTACAGCGGTTGCAGTGCAGTTCCTATTGTGGTTATCATTATGCGAAACGTTTGAATAGTCTCAGCTTATCGATGAAGAATAATGATGAATATTATGAATTACATCTGATGAAAATCAGAGAATTCCTGCAGAGTTTCTCTTCAATAGAAAGCATCGATACTCAGACGATGAGTAATATCTTTTGGCTGTATACCCGTTTTATATATTCTGCTGTACAGCGTAAAACGGTAAATAACGAACCTGTTAATACTTTTATTAGAGCCATTCGAAACAGTGATTTATTTGCTATTTATCAATCCGTTCATTTTGTAGGTATCAACGCAAAACAAAAAATCATGATTTCGATTTTGCGTTCGAAATATGAAATTTTATTTCATGGCTTGATTCATGGAATCAGTTTTGTACGGATACATTGCCCAATTATTTTTGCTGCATTAAAGAGGTGAATATAATGAAGGAAAAGATGCCCATTCGAGTATTACAAATTGGCATGACTAAAAATATTGGCGGTTTAGAGACTTACTTGATGCAGCAGTTTGATTATTTAGACAAAACGAAAGTTACATATGATTTTGTCAATATTACGAGTGAGGATGAAATCGTCTTTAAAGATAAAATTTTGCAAGCAGGCAGCCATATCTATGGAGTACGTTCTAGACATTCAAACCCTATACGCCATTATTGGCAATGGATTAAATTGCTTCATAATATAGCTAGAGAATATAAGGCTATTGTTTTAAACTCTAATAGCATTACGTATGTTTTTCCGATTTTTATTGCAAGATTTTTTGGAATACCTATGAGAATTATGCATTCTCATAATTCGGGATTTGAACAGAAAATCGGCTTTATAAAAAAAATTATTATAGCTATAAATAGAAAGCTATTGAAATGGGGAGCAAGTGATTACTTTGCTTGTTCTCAATTAGCAGGCAGATGGATGTTTGGAAAAGATATTGCGTTTAAAGTCATTCCCAATGCTATCGAATGCGATAAATTTAGATTCGACTCTTCGATTCGTAATAATATGCGAAAGGAATTGCAGATAGATGGGAAATTTGTTATTGGGCATGTGGGGCGATTCACCTATCAAAAAAATCATACTTTTCTAATAGAAATTTTTCGAGAAATTCATAAGATAAATTCACGAGCTGTTTTGTTACTCATTGGTGATGCTGTAAATGATACGTCTTATTATAAGTCTGCTAAAAAACAAATTGATCAAGAGGGGTTAACTGAGTGCGTTAAGTTTTTAGGGATGAGAAATGATGTTCCTGATTTAATGAAAGCAATGGATTGTTTCCTTTTACCGTCAAGGTTTGAGGGCTTGCCTGTAGTTGGAATCGAAGCACAGGCAGCAGGGTTACCATGTTTTTTTTCGTACACCATTACACGGGAAGTCGGCTTAACAGAATTGGCACATTTTATATCACTCGAAAAGTCCCCTGAGGATTGGGCAAAAAAAATTATAAGTAGTCATTGCACCGAACGCTCTAAGTTTGCTGACGTTGTTGCAGAAAAAGGGTATGATATATATAAAGTATCTAAAAAAATGGAAGATATTTATTTAAGAGAATAATTGAGATGTGGAGAATATTAAAATGAAATATATAGGTGAAAATTTAGCTTTTAGTAAAAATGCAGGGTCTAAAGCAAGGACTGATATTGAAACGATACTGCATGAAAACTATGATTGTTTATTTAATATTAAAGCAATGCCAACAAGTGCAAATAAATTCAAAAATATCTTATTAAAAATAAAATATTTTACTCAAAAACAAAATTTAAAAAATGTTATCGAGTTACGAAAAATATTTACTGATATTGTGATTTTACAATATCCGTTTTATTTTAATAGAATACATAATCATCTTTTGAAAAATTTTATCCTAAATAATAGTGTAATTGTTTTTGTTCACGATATTGATTCGTTGAGACATTTTGGACGGGCTATTTTGGAAGACGAAATAAAATTATTAAATCAAGCTAAGATAGTGATTGTACATAATCGTTATATGAAAGATGTTTTGTGCAAGCATGGCCTTACTGCAAAGGTAATTGAATTAGGTCTATTTGACTATATTCTTGATCAAAAGCCTAGTAATCATCAAAACAGAGTGCATTTCGGAAAAGAAATTGTCTTTGCTGGTAATTTACAAAAAAGTGGCTTTTTGCCGTTATTAGCTAATATTGATGAGACTTTAACCTGGAATTTATATGGTAATGGTATTCCGACTTCTTTAAAAAATAAAAAAAATATTATTTGGAAGGGTTGCTATGGTCCAAATGAAATTCCCTTTAAATTAGAAGGGAGTTTTGGACTTGTTTGGGATGGAAATTCTTTAGATGAATGTAAAGGATTTATGGGTAACTATTTAAAGTATAATAATCCTCATAAATTGTCTCTTTATATTGCATCAGGAATGCCAGTCATCACATGGAGACAAGCTGCTATTGCAGAATTTGTAGAAAAGAGTGATATTGGTTTTGTAGTTGATAGTATTCTGCAGATACCCGGAATAATAGATACTATTGATGAAAAAACTTATTCGACTTATAGAAATAATATTCAAAAATTGCAAGAGAAGGTCATTGATGGAGAATTTACAAAGTCAGTATTACATCAATTAAATCTTTAAAAGTGTATGAGAGACTGTAAGAAATATTGAGATGACAATTATTATTGTATTTTATAGAATTGGTGAAATGTGATGCATAAATTGATATTGAATTTTAAAACTTGTTCTCTTTATGACTGGGAATGTATTATGTTTGGTATTGCTATTTTCTTAATACCATTTCATACTGGGCATATGGCTTTGAGTATTTCTATTTTTGGAAGTATGGGAAGTAAGTTGAGTATTTTTCCTGTACTAATTGGGTTATGCCTTTTTTTTTATCAGTGCATAAAAAAAAGAGAATGGTATGTTCCTAAGATATGTAGTGCTTTTTTTTGTATTTTCCTTGTTTGGCAAATTCTCTCACTGGTACATGGATTATTGATATTTCCTGATTGGCAGGAAATATCAGCTAATCAATTTAAAAAATTGAATTTTTTATTTTCAATTTTATCTAGTAAAGGGATTTTTCTTGATACTTTGGTCATTGGACACACTTGGTGGGCAATAAAACTTATTGTTACACATATTCTAGAATATGGTGTAACTTATGGTGTTGTAATATGGGGGATTTCTTTGTTCTATCGAAACAGGGAAACTTCTTTTCAAGCATTGCGTTATGGAACTTTAGGCGGTGCTATCATTTGTTCAATATATTCTGTCATAGAATTTTTATATCTTTTTGGTAGTTATGATGCTATGGCAATTTTGGCACATATCAATCCTTGGATTTATGACATAAAAATAGCACATGGATGGTGGCCACCATTATTAGGTGGGAATCGAGTACGTTCCATGTTTGCAGAACCAGCATATATGGCACTTTATCTGACGGTAACGATTCCGTTTCTTTTGACACAGATTCGTGTAGCGAAAACTAAAAAATGGTTCTGGAAAATTTTATTTGCTATGCAACTTTTTATGATGTGGGGGACAAATAGCAAGACGGCCATGGGTATTTTACTGGCTGAAGCTTTAAGTGCTATTTTTTTCTTATATTTACATAGAAAAAAGGTTTCTTTAAAGCAAATCTCTTCTCCACTATTAATTATTATTCTTTTATGTGGCATTGGTATAGGGTTGAATTGGCTTTTCCAACATCGATATGCTGTGGACTATGATTTGATTTCTATTACATCAGATAATACTGTTACTCTAAAAATAACAAATAAGAGTCATATTGTTTGGGAAAAACGAACAGGCATTGATTTAACAAGTGCTTGGTTTACGAAAAATTGGGAAGAAGAATCAGGGCGTGTAAATGTGCCATTAGATAGGACTTTGCTTCCTGGTCAATGCTGTGAAGTTACAGTTAGGCTTCCAGAACCTATCAGTAAAGAAGAGTATCCTAATGTTGTAATGGAATTGGCAGCCAATAATGCGTTTCAAAATGATATAAGACTTGCTTCTCAAGGGGCAGCAAAAATTACGTTACAGTGGAATCAAAATCGTTTGGTAGATAAAGGAGAGGCGAAGCCGCTAGAAAATAGGATGACTGCTATGACGTCTCAAACAGAAGGAAGTAATCAACAGCGTTATGGGATGATGTATGTAGAAACGTTAATCGGACTTGATCATCCTTTCTTTGGTGTAGGGGGACAAGAGCTAAAACAGGCATATCTTGTTTCCTATATTCCTGATTGGTTAATGAAAAATCGAGAAGTACGGTTATGGGTTACTTATCAAAAGACCAAAGGGCTATTGAAATCTGGTTTCCCGATTATTAGTGACTACACGCACCAATTTGCCAGTTATGGCTTCCCTGGATTTATTTTATTTTTAATGCCTTCTTTTTATGCTCTATTTCTTTTATTTAAGAAGAAAATTTATTGGCTAAAGGCTGGTTCCCAAGAATATATGCATATTGCAATTTTAGGGATTAGTTATTTTGGCCTGATGGTTGCTTTTATTGGAGGTAATTCAACTCAACTTTATATTTATTGGCTTCTATTGGGCGCCTTGATTGGCTATTATGGAACATTAGAGCGTAATCCTAAATCTCAATGGTGAATTTTCTCTTGTACTTTTGAAATGAACATATAAAGCATAGAATCTTTTGTTAGCAGCAGGATACCGATGTAAATGAGGCATCCTGCTGCTATTGCTATAAAGGTATGGATAATGCCCGGTTTCAGATAAATACTGAGCGGACCGGTTATTGCAAACATGATAAGGCCACTAAATAAATATTTAATAGAGAGTCGTCCGATTTCGGCAATTGAAAATACATTACGAACGATATAGAATTGTACGGCTGTGACCGTGATTTCCGCAATCAATGAGGCAATGGCAGCTCCAGTGGACTGCAACATGGGGATGAAAAAAAGGTTGAGTACAAAGTTTACGACAGCACCACAGACGACCGTTAGAGTCAGTTTATTCTGCTGGTTTGTGGGAAGCATATATTGGACTCCAGTTACATTACTAAGGCCAATGGCAATGACTAGACCGCTGAGAATCTGCATCAGTGGAACGACTTTGTCGTAGCCAGGCCCGAAGAACCAGAGAACAAAATTGTTGCTGATTGCTATAAATCCGAAAAACATGGGCATAGTCAGAAACCAGACGAAGCGATAGGAGCGCATCATATTTGTTTTGATGGTTTCATAGTCTTTGTGGGCATAGGCATATGCGATACGTGGCAACATAACGGTTCCTAGTGAGGTAACAATGGTCAGGGAAAGTTTGATGACTTTTTCTGCCTGTTCATAATAGCCGTTTTCCAATGGTGAGCCGGTCATGACGCCAATCATCGTCTTGTCGAGGACCGTATAAATTTGAATGGCGATTTGCGGCAGAAACATTTGGATGATAATAGAGAAGTTCCGGAACGGCTTGATTTCTCGCCGTGGTACAGATACGAGGTATTTTGGTAGATAGAGCCAGATAGAAAGACCGGAAAGGACGTTCATCATGCCGATAAGGAAGACATATTTATTTAAATCGTCTGGTTGATGTATCAAAACGAAAATGAGGATAATGCTGGCAAATTTGATGATGAAATTCCGCAGTACGATTTTACCGAATTCTTCCAGCCCTTGAAAAAACCAGGAAATATCAAAAAGTACGGCAACAATGTTGAGTGCCTGATACCAATAAATCAGATGATCTCCGGAAAAGCGGGAAACAACGAAGTAATAAACGCATAGACTTAAGCCGACCAACAGAAAGCGAATAAGATTCACTTCATAAAAAGTCCGGCTCTGTAGATGCTGATTATCCTGTTGATAGGCGATTTCCCGCTGTGCATAATCAGCGACACCGAGAGATGCTAATAAAATAAAATACGAGACAATGGAATAGGTATAACTATAAGTCCCGATACCAGCCGGTTCAAGCACGCGGGACAGGTATGGCGTCGTAATAAAAGGGGTAATCAATAAGAGCAATTGATAGCTGACATTATAGATGTAGTTTTTTGAAACACTTTTTGACATAGAACACTCCTGCTTGAATCAATGAATTTTATACTCTTCTATATATAACACATTTATATCTGACGGACAAGTTGTGATATGGTATAATTAAAATGTCCGCAACATTTCACAGGAGAAATTTCGCATATACGATTACTTGATTGTTGACAATGGTCTACTTAGGGCTGTGGTTGTGTACGAAATATAGGTGGCCGGGAAGTATTGTCCGGCACTTTTCATACCTTAAATAAAGCGGTCGAGATTATGTAAGTCAGTTCGTGGAATTTAACTACTGTGACCAGAAAGGATTTGACAGATGATTGATGAAAACTATACTCTTGGCAAACAGACAGACAGACGATTAGTCTCGATTTTAGTACCTTGTTATAACGAAGAAGCTGTTCTGCATGAATTTTACCGGCGTACAGTACAGGTCATTGACGATATGCCGCAGTATGATTTCCAGTTCATGTTCATCAATGATGGCAGCAAGGATCGTACTTTGGATATCATGCGGGAGCTTCATGAACAGGACAGCCGCGTGTCGTATGTCAATTTGTCCCGTAATTTTGGCAAGGAAATCGCTATGATTGCTGGTATCGACTATTTGACGGGAGATGCGGCGATTATCATGGATGCTGATTTGCAGGATCCGCCGGAATTGATTCCAGAAATGATTTCCTGGTGGGAAAAGGGCTATCAAGATGTCAGTGCCAAGCGGCGTAGCCGGGCAGGGGAGTCGTTCTTTAAGAAGTGGTCGTCCCATGCCTTTTATACGATTTTGCAGAAGATGTCCAGCGTACCTATGCAGCGCGATGTCGGTGATTTCCGCTTATTGGACAAACAGTGCCTCAATGCTCTGCGCCTGATGCGGGAATCCCAGCGCTATACGAAAGGCTTGTTTAGCTGGATTGGTTTTGAAAAGAAAGAAGTCCTTTTTGACCGCGATGCACGGGCTGCCGGCAAGACAAAGTGGAATTATTGGAAACTCCTCAACTTGGGCATTGAAGGCATCACCAGTTTTACCATTGCACCGTTGAGGGCATCGGCCTTTGTCGGTTGCATTTTGGCATTTATTGCCCTCTTGTATATGCTCTTTATCGTTCTTCGTACCCTCATCTGTGGGGAAGATGTGCCTGGCTATCCGTCGCTCGTCTCCATCATCCTTTTCATCGGTGGTATTCAACTTTTCTTCCTCGGCATTATTGGGGAATACTTGGGCCGTGTCTTCAACGAAAGTAAGTTTAGGCCTCTTTATTTGGTGAAAGATTATAATGGGCAAACCATTATGGACCAGAAAGGGGCGCGGCACTGAGATGAGAGAGAAATTTAATGATTTGTTTTTGAAGATGGATCAGAATCCTAAGTGGAAGTTATTTGGGGTATTGTTTTTAATCGTGCTTATGGCCATTCTGATGTTCCGCTTGAATCATCTGACCCCTTGGGTTGTCGACGATATCTTGAAAGGTGAAGGGGTTAAACAGATTCATTCGTTCAAAGATTATTTTAAAGAATTATGGGGCTTTTATTTCTCTTGGGGCGGCCGTATTTGGGGCGAATTTTTTGCTTACCTATTTTTGTCGATTCCAAAGCGGATTTTTGATATCATCAATACGTTTGGCTACCTTGTCTTTGTTGGCCTGATTTATGTGAATATCACGGGTAAGATTAAGTTTTCACCATCCCTTTTCGTGCTGATTAACTTTTTACTTTTTGCCTGTCTGCCAGCTTTTGGGCAAGATATTTTGTGGATATCCGGCACGGCCAATTATATGTGGTCGAGTTTGATTCCACTGCTTTATATGACTTTTTGGCGTTTTTATCTTTATAAGGAACGTAGTTGGATGAATTCAATTCCGGTGGTCATCGTTTTGATGTGTTTGGGAATTTTATCTGGCTGGTCCAATGAAAATGTGTCAGTATCGCTGATTTTGTTGGCTGCAGGCTATATGTGGCTGTATCGTGAAAAATACAGCATGATCCCGCGATTTGCCAAAACAGGTATTGTCAGCCTGGTCATCGGCTCGCTCATTCTTTGGCTGGCACCGGGGAATTTTGTGCGTTTTGCCTCGGAACATCATTCCCGTTCTATTATCCATATGATTGGAAATGTTTTCCATAACATTAGCGCGCTGTTTGATTTTGAATCTACGTTATTACTTATTATCAGCTTTGTTTTGCTGATGTTTTTTGTAAAAACGACGAGAAAGAAAGTGGCAGCCCTCTTTATGGCGGCTGGTGTCATGTCTGCTGTTTCTATGAGCGTTGTTGGCGGCATTTCTGGCCGTGTTTTCTTAGGCTGCGTCGTCCTCATGGTGATTGCCGTGGGCCTATTGTATGATGATTGGAATGATACACTCACGATTCGGCAATGCCGCTGTTTCTTGATGATTGCCCTGCTGCTTGGCATGAATTCTTTTTATAGTGATGCCCGGACGGGTATTCAGGATTACGCAAACCGTTGGAATCAGAATTTGGCAATTATCCAGATGGAAAAAGAAAAGGGCAATCTTGACGTATATGTCAATCCCGTTACGCCGAAAAATAAATTTTGCGCGACCTATGGGTTGGACGACATTAAGCCTAAAGAAGAAAACCAACATTGGTTGAATAAAGGCGTGGCTCATGCCTTTGGCTTGCATACGATTCAAAGCGTTCATGTAAAAACTAATAAATGATATTATGGCTTTTCACAGGAGGTTTTTATGATGTACGATTATCTAATTATTGGCAGTGGTCTGTTCGGTTCTGTTTTTGCCCACGAAATGACGAAGGCTGGTAAGTCTTGTCTGGTTTTGGAACGGCGTAATCATGTGGGCGGCAATGTGTATTGTGAAGAAAAGGAAGGCATCCGGATTCACAAATATGGGGCTCATATTTTCCACACCTCGAATAAGGAAGTTTGGGATTATGTGAATCAGTTTGTGGAGTTCAATAATTATGTCAATTCACCAGTAGCAAATTATAAGGGCGAGTTGTATAATCTGCCTTTTAATATGAATACCTTTACTAAGATGTGGGGTGTCGTCACGCCGAAGCAGGCGGCGGCCAAGATTGCCCAGCAGCGTCAGGAAGCGGGGATTACAGAACCGAAGAATCTGGAAGAACAGGCCATTTCCCTCATCGGTACGGACATCTATACGAAACTGATTAAAGGGTATACGGAAAAACAGTGGGGACGGAGTTGCACGGAGCTTCCGGCTTTCATCATCAAGCGCTTGCCTGTACGTTATACCTTTGATAACAATTATTTCAATGACCGTTATCAGGGAATTCCTATCGGCGGCTATAATGTATTGATTAACGCCTTGCTTGAAGGCATTGAAGTGCGGACTGGCGTCGATTATAATCAGGCTCGCCATGAATATGAAGGCGTGGCCAAGACGGTGGTCTATACCGGTCCTATTGATGAGTACTTCGACTATAAACTGGGGCGTTTGGAATATCGTGGTCTTCGTTTTGAAACAGAACGAATCGAAGAAGAAAATTATCAAGGCGTAGCTGTCATGAACTATACGGATCGGGAAACGCCCTATACGCGCAGCATAGAACATAAACATTTTGAATTCGGAGAACAGCCTGTTACTTATGTCACCAAAGAGTATCCGGCAGACTGGCATCCTGGCGAAGAAGCCTATTATCCGGTCAACAACGAACGGAACCAGCATTTATACGAACAGTATGCAGCCTTAGCAGCGAAAGAAGAAAATGTCATCTTTGGCGGCCGTTTAGCTGAATATAAGTACTATGATATGGATGATGTCATTGCTAGTGCCTTGGAGATGGTAAAAAAATATGAAGCCCATTCGTAAAGCCGTTATCCCGGCGGCCGGTTATGGAACGCGCTTTTTGCCGGCGACTAAATCAATCCCTAAAGAGATGATTCCCATTGTAGACAAGCCTGTCATCCAGTATATCGTAGAAGAAGCCATTCAAAGCGGTATTGAAGAAATCCTGATTATCACCGGTCATGGAAAACGGGCTATCGAGGACCATTTCGATACCAATGTAGATTTAGAATACCATCTGCGCCAGCATGGAAAAGTGGCGATGCTGGATATGGTACAGGAAATCTCCAAGGTAAATATTCACTACATTCGCCAGAAACATATACGTGGTGTAGGGGATGCCATCCTTTGTGCTGAATCCTTCATTGACAATGAACCTTTCGCCGTACTCCTCGGTGACGATATTATCTATCATGAGCCGGAACCCGCTATACATCAGCTGATGCAAACGTATAATAAATGCGGTGCCACTATGGTGGGCTGCCAGATCTTGAAGGGAGCGCAGGTCGTTCCGCGGAACATCATTCAAAGCGTCGCTACGGAAAACGCAGGGATTTCCCGTTTCCTTGATGTAGACAAAATGTCTGGGACCGAAGCCGATGGAAAATCAGCCATGCTGGGACGCTATGTCCTGACACCGGACATCTTTGAAATCCTGCGCCGTGTCCAACCGAATAAAAAAGGAAAAATCAAATTATCCGACGCCCTAAAAATCATGGCCAGCCGTCAAGCCGTCTACACGTGCGAAATCAAAGGAAAACGCTACGACATAGGCAACAAATTGGACTACCTCAAAGCCACGGTAGAATACGCACTGCGGCGCCCTGAATTAAAAGATGCTTTTCAGACGTATCTGAAGCAATATATATGATGAAATGAAAGCCATGAACCACATCCTCGACTAATGATGACGAGGGTGTGGTTTATGATTTTGCGAAAAAATATTGACAGTATTCCTAGTTGTCTAAATATATTGCTAATTTACTCTAAATATGATATAGTTAAATTAGAATATTTGTTCGCTAAGAGCGCTGAAACATTTTGGATTAGATACGTTTAACAAGGTGGGAGAGTATGGGGCGCAGCAGTGTATTTATAGGTTATCATGGTACTGATAAAAACAGTGCAACCGCAATTTTAAAAGGTAAAACATTTTTGCCTAGTGGATCGTGGAGAGATTGGTTAGGCAAGGGCGTGTATTTTTTTGAATTTGATCCCCATCAGGCTTTTATGATTACCGTGGCTAGACGAAAAATATCCTGTCAAGATGTTGTTGTATTAGAAAGCCTGATTCGAACGAATAATTTTATTGATTTATTGACTGATGAAGACAGAGATTTTATTGAAATTTTTAGTAAAAAATTAAGTGATAAACTTACAGAGATGGAATCTAAAATTGGAAAATGGAAACATAAAGAAGGTTATGTTTTAGATGCTCTATATCAGATTCATCCGTATGAGATGGTACGAGCTGCTTATCAAATACCTCGAAAGTATACATATGCCCAATTAGATTATCTTACCGTTCAAATTCAAATTTGTGTAAAAAATCCAAGGTGTATTCAACCTGAATCTATAAAGGAGGTTGACAGTTATGCTTAGTCAAGAATATAAAAAAGCGGTATTTGATTCACTGGATAAGATGACTTCTGAAGAAATGATACATTTATTGAAAAGCATTGATTCTGTCCAGGTGTTTCCAGGATTCAATTGCAAAATTGATGTGATTCCATGTCAGCTATATACTTTTTCTTCTAATGCTGATGAAACAATTATAAACATTAAAGGAGATTATGTAGCATGAATAATCCTATGACTGGACAAGCTTCCTTTCAATTTAAGAACTATACATTTAAAAATTTGTCTTTTAAAATGAGCCCGGATTTTGATGCTCGAAACAGTTACAAAATAGACTTTCATTTGGATATTGATGTTCATGTATTGAATGATGATGAAGGAAGTGTTACGCTGAGTTGTAATATAAAAGGTGAAGAGGCCTTTTTTATCAATGCAGAAATGACTGGAGTTTTTCATTTAGTAGAGTACTCTAAAGATATTGATTTTGAAAAATTTTTAAGGCTAAATGGAACTACTGTTATGTATCCGTATTTACGTTCTGCTATTTCCGATTTAACAAAAATTTGTAATATTCAGCCATTAACATTGCCGCTTATTAATGTTACTCATTTTTTAGAAAAATAGTGAAAAGCCATGAACTTTCCAGGTTCGTGGCTTTTTCAAATTTCGGGACATTGCGGAGGCTCATTGGACATGTTGATAATTTGCCGTAGATATGATATATTGAAATTGGAATATTTGTTCGTTTGCTGCGCGGCGAAGTAAGTGTGTGAATGATAATATATAAGTGAGCCATTTAAGGTATTCATGATTACGAAAAAGTGAGCCACCTCACTACTCCATCCTGTATAATTTGGTTAGGACAATCAAATGGGAAGGGCTGGCAACAAGGTGATTATCACTATGGAAGACTATAAAAAATCCGGCATATGTTCTTCGTAGAAGGGAAAAGCCAGAGACAGATTGCCCGAACACTACGTAGACGCAGCTAGGAAGTTTATGTGGCCTCTGTCTTTTGTCGCTGGCGATGCCATACAGATTGAACTGGGTGAAGCGTATGCTTATATTAGCCTTGGAATTCTTTGGCGGCGTCGTCCGTCGTGTACTTTTCGACAATGCAAAAGTGGCTGTAAAAAGTGGTACTGGCCGCAAAGCTATACCACAGGAGGCGTATGCAGCACTGGCCGCACATTATTGTTTTGATTCCGTCTTCTGCAATGCACGCAGTGGCAACGAAAAAGGGCTTGTGGAAAACCTCGTCGGTTGGACTAGAAGAAATATATTTGTTCCGGTATGCTTCCAACGAGTATTCCGTACCTGTAGCGATGGCTGGCAGAAGTGTCACCATTCATAACAACACATGAACATTGCTGCGGAAAGCGGCAAAAATACCTGCAACTTGCACATTATCTGCTATTGCTCAAAAAGAAGCCGCGCAGTATCCTACAAGCAAAGCCGGTGGAACAGGCACTGAGTCCGGCTCTCCTGCACCTATTAAAAAACACAAACTTCTCCGCAAAAGAGCTTATGGAAATCCTCCGGCTCTGTACAGAAGAAGGTGAAAAAGCCTTTTGGCGCAGGAAAGTGGAATTCCTTGAACACCATGCACGGCCAGAAAAAATACGGGATCAGGTCGCTGTCCAAACGATTGATCTTTCTATTTACGACCGATTGATACAGAAAGGGGATAGCTCATGCAAGATACAGGTATAAAGGAATCGCTCCGCTGTTATGCCAAACTACTGAAATTACCGACATTTAGCGACCTCAATGAGGAAAAAGCGAAGTACAAGGCCGGGGAAAGCTTGGAAGAATTTGTTCTCAGCCTCATGAAAAGGGAATACGATGCCAGACAAGAGAAACAATGGCAACGCCGCATAAAAAGGGCACACTTTCCTATTCTGAAGACGTTGGAGGAATTCGACCTGGGCCGGCTGGAGCATGTAAAACCAGAATATGTGAAGCAGCTGGCTAGCTGCGACTTCATCCGCCGGCATGAGAACCTGGTGATGATTGGGAATCCCGGAACCGGGAAGACGCATCTGATGACAGCCCTTGGCTTGAAGGCCTGTCTGCTTGGCTATAAGGTTCTTTTCAAAAATGCGACTACGTTGGCCGCTGAACTGCGTGAAGCACGTGACAATTACCAGCTGCGCAAAATGGAAAAGGCCATTGCAGGAACAGACCTGTTGCTCCTTGATGAACTGAGTTATGCCAGCTTCACGCAGGAGGAATCCGAACTGCTTTTTAAGGTGATTGCGGAACGGACCGAACGGACAAGTACTGTGATTACGACGAATCTGGAATTTTCTAGATGGACGGAGATGTTCTCTAACGACACATTGGTTGCGGCCCTTGTGGACCGCTTAACGTACCATTCCAGCGTCCTAAATATGAATGGAACTTCCTACCGTCTGCAAAGCCAGATAAAGAATTAAACTGGCTCTCAGATGGCGGCAGCCATGATTGACCGCCTGGTGCATCACGAGCATCTGTTGATATTTGAGGGCCCCAGCTACCGCATGGAACATGCCCTCATGCGTCAAGATGGCAGTGCTCCATCCCAGTCACAAACAATCCCGCCGAAAACAGGGAATTCCCCACGGTGATTCGAGGGAATTCTGAAGGTGAAATTAGGGAAAATT